>NZ_JAUBTU010000103.1:0-24624 GCF_036705085.1 Microcoleus sp. B6-A1 | reverse complement strand
CCAAATCCAACTAACAACCAACCGCCAGTTGCCAACAATGCCAACTCCAGCCTCGCGCCCAACAGCAGCCAGTTAGTCACAGGATTGGGAGGAAGCGACCCCGACGGGCAGATCGCCTCTTACACCATCAACACCCTGCCCTCACCAGACCAAGCCGTCCTGTTTTTAGGAGATCCAGCCAACGGCGGTGTACCAGTGACACCAGGCCAAGTCCTGACTCCAGCACAGTTGCAGCAACTATATTTCTTCACGACGGGCAACTTTACAGGAGCAAATTTCACCTACAGCGCGAAAGACAACAGCGGCGCCACCAGTCCCGCTACCGCTACTGTCGCGGCCATACTTCCAACTAACAACCAACCGCCAGTTGCCAACAATGCCAACTCCAGCCTCGGGCCCAACAGCAGCCAGTTAGTCACAGGATTGGGAGGAAGCGACCCCGACGGGTCGATCGCCTCTTACACCATCAACACCCTGCCCTCACCAGACCAAGCAGTCCTGTTTTTAGGAGATCCAGCCAACGGCGGTGTACCAGTGACACCAGGCCGAGTCCTGACTCCTCAACAGTTGCAGCAACTATATTTCCAAACGACGGGCAGCTTTACAGGAGCAAATTTCACCTACAGCGCCACAGACAACAGCGGCGCCTCCAGTCCCGCTGTCGCTACTGTGGCGGCTATCTTGCGGCCGGGGGCGTCAACTCCCACACCAACCCCAACTCCAACTGACAACCAACCACCCTTGGCCAACAATGCCAACTCCAGCCTCGGGCCCAACAGCAGCAGGTTAGTCACGGGATTGGGAGGCCGCGACCTCGACCCCGACGGGTCGATCGTCTCTTACACCATCAACACCCTGCCTCCAGCAGACCAAGCCGTCCTGTTTTTAGGAGATCCAGCCAACGGTGGCCAACCAGTGACACCAGGCCAAGTCCTGACTCCAGCACAGTTACAGCAACTATATTTCCAAACGACAGGCAACTTTACAGGAGCCACTTTCACCTACAGCGCCACAGACAACAGCGGTGCTATCAGTCCAGTCGCTACCGCGACTGTGGCTGGACTGATAGGGCCCACACCAACTCCAACCACAACTGACAACCAACCGCCAGTTGCCAACAATTCCAACTCCAGTCTCGGGCCCAACAGCAGCAGGTTAGTCACGGGATTGGGAGGCAGCGACCCCGACGGGTCGATCGCCTCTTACACCATCAACACCCTGCCCTCACCAGACCAAGCCGTCCTGTTTTTAGGAGATCCAGCCAACGGCGGTGTACCAGTGACACAAGGTCAAGTCCTGACTCCAGCACAGTTGCAGCAACTATATTTCTTCACGACGGGCAACTTTACAGGAGCCAATTTCACCTACAGCGCGAAAGACAACAGCGGTGCTATCAGTCCAGTCGCTACCGCTAGTGTGGCTGGACTGATAGGGCCCACACCAACTCCAAGCACAACTGACAACCAACCGCCAGTTGCCAACAATGCCAACTCCCGCGTCGGGCCCAACAGCAGCCAGTTAGTCACGGGATTGGGAGGCAGCGACCCCGACGGGTCGATCGTCTCTTACACCATCAACACCCTGCCTCCAGCAGACCAAGCCGTCCTGTTTTTAGGAGATCCAGCCAACGGTGGCGTACCGGTGACACCAGGCCAAGTCCTGACTCCAGCACAGTTACAGCAACTATATTTCCAAACGACAGGCAACTTTACAGGAGCCACTTTCACCTACAGCGCCACAGACAACAGCGGCGCATCCAGTCCCGCGGCCGCTACTGTGGCGGCCATACTTCCAACTGACAACCAACCACCAGTTGCCAACAATGCTAACTCCAGGCTCGGGCCCAACAGCAGGCAGTTAGTCACGGGATTGGGAGGCAGCGACCCCGACGGGTCGATCGTCTCTTACACCATCAACACCCTGCCTCCAGCAGACCAAGCCGTCCTGTTTTTAGGAGATCCAGCCAACGGCGGTGTACCAGTGACACCAGGTCAAGTCCTTACTCCTCAACAGTTGCAGCAACTATATTTCCAAACGACGGGCAGCTTTACAGGAACCAAGTTCACCTACAGCGCCACAGACAACAGCGGTGCCACCAGTCCTGCTGTCGCTACTGTGGTGGCTATCTTGCAGCCGGGGGCGTCAACTCCCACACCAACGCCCACACCAACACCGGCATCGCCGATCGTCTCAAATCCGATCGCCGAAACAGATACCGACTGTCAATGTTCGCCCATTATTGAAAAACCGGGAATTAACTTTGCGCCCCCGCCGCAACCACCTGCTGTTGGATTTGTCCGGCCTATTTCACAATTTTCCGAGGGACAAACCACCAAAGGAACTGACGGCGATGATTTCATCGTAGACACCAAAGGCAACCAAAAAATTGTCGGTTTGGAAGGCAACGACCTGCTTTTAGGTGAAGACGGCGCAGACGAAATTTACGGCAACGAAGGCAATGACAGGATTTTTGGGGGCATTGACACCGATATTGTTTACGGAGACGAGGGCAACGATATCGTATTTGCAGGCAAACAGAACGACTGGATTGCCGGCGACTTAGACTCTGACACCCTGTTTGGAGATCGAGGTGCGGATACGATTTTGGGAGACAACGGCGGCGATAACTCCAGCAGTTCTCAAAACAATGGCGATTTGATCTTCGGAGGCGAGGGTGCAGACCTCATTAACGGCAACGAGGGCGACGATACCATCCATACCGGCAAAGGTGACGATATTGCCCTTGGAGGTAAAGAAAATGACCGAATTTGGGGCGAACTCGGCTCCGATACGTTGTTTGGTGGCATCGGCTCTGACAGCTTGTTTGGGGGCATCCGCGACCAAAGTGCCAGCGACTCCCAGGGACGCGACTTGCTGTACGGAGGCTTCGGTGACGACTTCCTCAACGGTCAACAAGGCAACGATACGCTGGTTGCAGGCAAAGATAACGATCGCGCTTACGGAGGTAAAGGCAATGACATCATCTACGGTCAATTAGGCTCCGATACCCTCTACGGCGGTGAAGGAGCCGATACTCTGCTCGGTGACAGTGGCAGTTCCCAGTCCATCGGGGATATTGGGGAACAAGACTTAATCTTTGGCGACAGCGGCAACGACATCATCGGCGGCGGTCACGGTAATGATACCGTCCAAGCAGGTAAAGGCAATGATTGTGTTTGGGGTGGCAAAGATAATGACCTGATTTGGGGCGAGCTCGGCTCTGATACCCTTGTCGGCGACAGCGCCGACGACACCATGTACGGCGGTGCTAGAAGTCGAGTTCAAGATGTTGGCGGCCAGGACTTGCTCTTTGGCGGCATCGGTGCTGATGTGCTGTTCGGCGATGAGGGTGACGATACCATCAGTGGCGGTGAAGACAATGACTTGATTTACGGCGGTAAAGCTAACGACCTCATACACGGAGATCGGGGTGACGACTTGATTTACGGCGGTGACGGCAGCGATGAGATCTGCGGTGACGAGGGCAACGATACCATCTATGGCGATCGGGCTGATAACCGGGGTGTCTCGGTGGCCGCAAACGACCAGCAAGACTGCATCAACGGCGGTGATGGCGATGACTTGCTTTACGGCAACGAAGGCCAAGATACTATCAACGGAGATGCTGGCAGCGATACCTTGATTGGTGGTAAAGATAACGACCTTCTCAATGGGGGCGCTGGAGATGACTGGCTGTTTGGCGACTTGGGCGAGGATACTTTAATTGGAGGTATTGGGTTCGATCGATATGTGTTGAGTGCTGATGGCGGCATTGATACTGTCATTAACTTCGAGGTAGGCGTCGATAAGTTTGTTTTGACCGAGGGGCTGAGTTTCCAGCAGTTGCAATTTAGCGCCACTCCGAACGGTACGTTGCTGCAAGTAGCAGGAACCGATCGGGTTTTAGCAAATCTGGTTGGGGTTAACGGGGCGATCGGCTCCTCGGATTTCCTATCAGAGATCTTGCGCTTTGAGGGTTAGAATTGGTGGCGAAAGTCCCCTTTTCTGGCGAACAAAACGCCACAGCAGATCCGAACTTCTGTGGCGTTCCTCACAATACTCTATCGGGGGCTTGAAACTTTGTTGCACTCGGCTTTTGTCATGGCTCTTACAGTGGCTTTTTGTCCCTCTCTAAAATGCTAAAAAATAAGGGTGTATTCCAGCCGGATTTGGTATAATATCAAATCAGTTAGCCTTGGGATTATTCATAAATCTCTTATTATCCGCGTGAATCAGCATCAATCCATTGTCATCTGCGGTTAATAAATTTTCTTTTTAAAACCGCAGATGTGGGCAGATAAACACAGATTAACGCAGATTAATTCGATTAATTCCTGTTGCAGCGTCCGTGATTTTTGACTTGTTTTTACGCCCGACGAGGCGACGGGAGTTGATATAACTTTGTATGGAGTTTTTCAGGTGTTCCCAGGTACACAAGGGTTGGTAACAAATAGTGTTTACTAGCAACTAATTTTATTGTGTTTTGCGATCGGGCTTAAGAGTGAACTAAAATTCATCACTAATTCCCCATTCCCATTCCATTGATTCACAATAGAAGGAAAGAAGAGCTATTTTTTCCTTTTTCTTGGCGAAGCCCCAATTCCCGATAATCAATTCAAATACTTAGCTTAGGATAGCGATATCTGCTTGCGTAAAAACAGCCGGCGCGGCTGCCCCAACAGCCAACCAGTCCAATTCCAATCCACCTGTTGCAAGCGATAGCCGGCTTGATAGTACAACTGTCGCGCCGCGTGATTATTTTCCAGAACGTGGAGGTAAATCTCAGAAAATCCCCATTCTCTGGCTGTCTCCTCGCAGTTGCTGAGCAATTGTTGAGCAACTCCCTGCCGCCGGTACTCCGGGTGAACGGCTAAATTCGACAAATAAGGATAGTCAGAATTAGGGATTTGCCAAGGAAAGCGAGAACGCAGAGCCATTTCTACTGTTCCTGTTATGCGCTGATCTCGGTGCGCCCTATAATTCTGCGTTCCCTCCTCGCGCGAGACTAGCTCAGCAACCAGACAAATGTAATGTTCTGCCTTAGAACGCAGTCGATTTTTTAAATCTTCGTAAATGCCCAAACGCAACACTGGATACACCCATTCTACAAACCCCTCGCGGGAGTGAAAGCTCATGGCTAAAATATCCGCTAGCTGCGTTAAGTCGTTGGGCGCAGCCACCCGGATCGAAAAACCAGACAGTCCGGGAGTTTGTTGTTGGTGAGATGGTGAGGAAAAAAATGAAGGATTCACAATGCCAGGCCACTATATTAATTTTTTTACGCGGGTTTCTAAGCTACCCTCTTAGAAAATTCACTGATGTTATACTGATCTTATAACGTAACTTATAGGCATAGTTTATTAGCCAGATTAAATTACATTTTTTGGTGCTTGACTTTAAGTAGTATTTGAGGTAAATAGGAAATTTTTAGCATTTAAGACTCTAGTTATGAAAAAATAAAACTCATCCCCTAATACTAGATTTGTGGATAAGCTATTTAGCCTTTAAATTGAAGCTTGATCCCTGGCTTTGGGCCGGCATCACAAGAGTTTAAGTAAACAGTAGCTTACAAATTAAATGCGCGACAGCTTAGCGGGCAAGGTATTAAAAACAATCACAAAGGTTTTAACGTCAGGTTCCCGGAATCTTACCGCTCTCTGCTTACGGAAATACCCGATCGAATATAATTTATTCGTCAAGCGGTAGTTGAAAAACTCAACGACTGACCATACTAACACCGGGCGCACTGGCGCGTCGGATGTTCCCCGCCGCTCCCCGACCTGGCACCCCAGCTTTCAGCAGTTCTGGGCTATCCATCGCCCATCCCCGATCGAACCGGCCTTACCTGTTGAGCTACTGGGTACTTTTCCAACCTCCAATTTAAATTTGGATGCCTGGAAACTGTCTGCAGGGGTTTTCCCCGTCGGTTCGATACTCTGCTGCGCGCGAGACCTTCAAAACCTCGATCGAGCTGATTGACCCTGCCCAAAAACCGATATAAGCCACCGACACTCGTCGTGGACAGATCAAAATTTTAGACCCTAGTTCAAGCTCCGCGATTCATCTGTGGAGTAAATCTCAAATCTAAAATCTCAAATCTAAAATCGACCGATCGGTTTCCACAGAGTACATCCCTAGCTAAGATTAACAGATGGATGCTCTATCTTGCGGTGTTTCGCCACAGTAATTGGCTTGGGCGTTGGTCTGCAGGAGGCACAAAAAATGCCGAGATCGGGGAAAAAAGTGCAAGTCTAACTAAAATGGTACAGCAATTGCGTCACTCCCACAGACACCTCTGTGGTCTGTGGGCCACCCCCGAATATCAGTCAGGGGCTCGGCGCCGGATTGTGGTCGGTATCCTTGGCTGACTGTTAAAGTTGCTATTACTTGTGGGAAAAAAACACAGGCGAAGATGTTGATTGTCTATTGTATCTTGCTGCGGGCAGCTTTCACATACCAAATAAAATATTCCCCGGAGCCAGTATCTAACATACATTTGGCAAATAAACTCACAATCAGGACGCTTATTCCTATGTATTCTGAGATATCCAGACGGCAGTTAAAATGGCTAGATTTGTGTTTGCTCTCCTGCTGCATAAAGGTAGGGGGGAAAAGAAAATTATCGGGAGACGAGTTTATGTGAATATCATTAAATAATAATAAAATTGGGGTGCACGACAGATAACTGTGGCTCAGAAGAATTCCGAATTGAAAACCCAGACATCAAAAATCAAGGTTGATGCTTGCCTCGCAGACTCACAACAACTTCATATCGACGAATTATTGTGATACCTTTTTCCCAAAATAATGGCACTCTAGGCAAACTCCCAATCCTTATGTCATCAGTCATTCGCAATCGTCGAAAATCGAAAATCGAAAATCGAAAATGGTATGACTTCAGTAAGTTAAATCGGCGAATTCTTCCCTTAATCAGACTTATTAAATCGAACAGCCCCGGGGCACAGGAGAACGGTGCATGAATTCCCAAGAAAATCCTAAACTAAAAATTCTGATCGTCGATGACGAACCGGATAACCTCGACTTGCTTTACCGCACCTTCCATCGAGACTACAAAGTGCTCAGAGCCGAATCTGGCCCCGCTGCTCTCGAAATTTTGGCAAAAGAGGGAGAAGTTGCGGTGATTATCTCTGACCAGCGAATGCCAAAAATGAGCGGTACGGAGTTTCTCAGCCTGACGGCGGCTCAGTACCCCGACGTGATCCGAATTATTTTAACTGGCTATACGGATGTTGAAGATTTAGTTGAAGCTATTAACGCTGGCAAAGTATTCAAATACGTTACCAAGCCTTGGGATGCTCAAGAGCTGATCAATCTTGTCAGTCAAGCTGTTGAGACTCACAATCTTCTGAAAACGCGCACCAATGAACTGCGCCGTGCTTTGAGCCAAGAATCGCTGCTTTATGCCGTTACCAATACTATCCGATCGGCTCCCAATTACCAGCAAATGCTGCAAAGAATTGTGGAAACTGTCGGGCAGATGTTTGAGGTGAGTTGCTGTCTGCTGCGGCCGTTCCAAGACGGCCGAGTTGCCGATGAGTGGTTCGTTTACCAGAAGGCAGAAACTCAAGGGTTGGGGGGCGATGAGGAAGTCACACCCGGAGATGCTTCTGCTGCCGAACTCTCCCCGGATTTGCTGCCGGATTTGGTTTGGGAAACTCTGGATGTGGAGGTGATTCAAGATGCCCAAACTGACGATCGAGTTTTAAACTGGGATAATCAGCAACGACGGCAGGCTTACGAAGCTGCGAATATTCGATCGAGCTTGATCGTACCGCTGTTTTACAAAACCGAACTGATGGCAGTCTTGGCGCTGCACCAATTTGAGGAACCGCGCCAGTGGCAAGACCACGAGGTACAGTTGGTAATTACCGTGGCAGACCAAGCGGCTTTGGCGCTTTCTCAAGCCCGGGCTTACGAACAGGTGCGGGCGCTGGCCAAGCGCGAGGCCTTAGTCAATACTATTACTACGGCAATTCGATCGAGTCTCGATCCCCAAAATATTTTTGCAGCCATTACTCAACAACTCGGCCAAGCTTTGCAAGTTGACGGCTGCGCCCTATCTCTGTGGACAGAAGATGATGAATACGTCCAATGCGTGGGGCTATACGACACAGATAGGGATACCGTGGCTGTAGAACAGGGTTTTATTGATAATCCAGAGCTAGTTGCGAACCCTCTGGGCTACGAGACGGCTTCTGGCGATGCTGCTGCTAACACTCGCGCCTGGGTTTTTGCCCATCCTTCTTTACCACAGTCTTTGGTGCCGATTCGGGGCAATCCGGTGTTGCTGCAAGTTATGGTATCAAAAGAGCCGGTGGCGATCGAAGATCTCGACGAACACCCCGAGTTAAATGTTACAGAACTGCAAGTTCGATCGCCAGCCCGCGCCCTGTTAGTCGTTCCCTTACTCTCAGAAGGCAAAATCATCGGCAGCATTTCCCTGCGCCAAAATCACAGCATCCGCCGCTGGAACATCTCAGACATTGACCTGGCTCAAATAGTCGCAACTCAAGCTGCTCTGGCCGTGCAGCAGTCGCGCCTCTACCAGACTACCAGACAGCAGGCAGAACGGCTTCTGGAAGCCGATCGGCTCAAAACCGAATTTTTCCAAAATATCTCCCACGAGTTCCGCACGCCTCTAACTCTAACTATCGGCCCTCTGGAATCAGCTTGCAGACGCCAAGAAGACTTGCCCTACGAACAAGCCGTAATCGCTTTGCGTAATTCCCGCCGCCTCCTGCGCTTGGTAAATCAACTGCTGGACTTGCAGCGGCTCGATGCCGGACGGATGCAGCCAAGTTTTCGTCCCTGCGATTTAGTCGGTTTCTGTTACTCTACCGCAGAGTCGTTCCGCGCCTACTGCGAGAAAAAAGGACTGCACTTAATTACCCAACTGCAAGAATGTCCTTTACTTTATTTGGACTTGGAAAGATTTGACAAAGTTATTTACAACCTGCTGTCAAATGCTGTTAAATTCACCCCAGAAGGGGGCACTATCACCCTGAAAGTTGAATCGGCCGGCGCTCACTGCCTGTTACAAGTAAAAGACACGGGTATCGGCATTCGCACCGAACAAATTCCCTATTTATTCGAGCGGTTTCACCAAGCCGAAGGTTCAGCTAGCCGTTCCTACGAAGGCAGCGGCTTAGGTTTGGCACTTGTCAAAGAATTAGTCGAACTCCACGGCGGTCAAATTTCAGTTGAGTCAGTTTACGGCGAAGGTACTACTTTTACCGTTTGGCTGCACTTTGGTTCGACGCACTTGCCCCCGGAACAGGTACTAGAAATACCTGCGGAGTTTCACTCATCCAAAGCTGCGGTGGAACTGGCAGATGTGGAGGCGGATTTGTCGGAAAATGAGGCAGAAAATCATAACTTTGAGGCGCTCGATCCTGTCCGATCAGAAACAGCAGTGGGAACGGTTTTGGTAGTTGACGACAATCCTGATTTGCGCTTTTATGTGTCGGCAATTCTGCGAGATTCCGGCTTTGCAGTTTTGCTGGCCCGCAACGGAGAAGAAGGATTTGCCGTGGCTAAAAAACGTCGCCCTAATTTAATTATAACTGATTTGATGATGCCTTTGATTTCAGGCTTGGATTTGATTAAGATGATTCGAGAGGATGAGGAATTACAGGGAACTCCGGCAATTTTGCTGACTGCTAAAGCCGACGAAGATACTCGAATTGAAGGAGTAGAACGGGGTGCGGATGCTTATTTGTCCAAGCCTTTTAATGATCGAGAATTGTTGGCGGAAGTGCGGAATTTGATCGCCCTCAAACAAAACGAGCGCCGAGTGCAGCAGTTGAACAGTTATTTAACTGAGTCGGTGCTGCGCCGATTTTTGCCGCCGGCGATGGTGAAGGCCGCAGCGGCAGGAGATTTGGCCTTAGATTTGCGCCCGGAACCGCGATTGATTACTATTTTGTTTAGCGATATTGTCGGTTTTACTCAAATGGCAAATACGCTGCGCTCGCGCCGGGTAGCTGAGCTGTTGAATGAATATTTGGCGGCAATGACTAAGGCTATTTTTGACAGTGGCGGTACGGTGGACAAGTTTGTTGGAGATGCGGTAATGGCTTTCTTTGGCGCGCCGGAGGAACTAACGCCTAATGAGCAAGTACGCCGCGCTGTGGCTGCTGCTGACCAAATGCTGCGAGCTCTCAAGGAGCTTAACAAGGGCTGGTTGGAGCAGGGAATTGTTGGGGAAAATGGCGTGCCTCCGGTGCGGTTTCGCTGCGGAATTCACCAGGGTACTGCGGTGGTGGGGATGTTTGGCGGCCCCGATCGATCGGATTATACTGCGATCGGGCCGAGCGTGAATATTGCCGCCCGCTTGCAAGAGGTGACGGAACCAAACACGGTGCTAATTTCGGCGGCGGTTGCAGATTATGTTGAGGAAAATCGCATTGTTAAATATAAGCCTTTGAAACTAAAGGGAATTGATGAAACGGTATTGACTTTTTTACTAAATTGTGATTAGTCATTAGTTGTTTGTTAAGTATTATATGTTGATATCCCACACACAATCTCGGAAACAACCTATTCCTAAATACAGCCGATTTCAACTGAGTGAAGTACCTTCACCCCACCCGCCCCAAGGCTGTTTCATATCGATTCCGGTGCAACCGGAATCGATATCAATTGTTTAATCTTTAATCTAAAATTTACAATCGACTCACCAAAGTTCAAGATTCCAAATGGCTGCTGGGGAGTCAAATCTAAAATCTAAAATCTGAAATCTAAAATCTAAAATTGACTGACTTTCCTTAATCTATTGTTTAATCTTTAACCTAAAATTTACAATCAACTCACCAAAGTTCAAGATTCCAAATGGCGGTTGTGGAGTCAACTCTAAAATCTAAAATCTAAAATCTAAAATCTAAAATTGACTGACATTCCTTGCTTCCATCTATCAAAAGAGGGATATTTTTTAACCGTTGGTCGGCGGATAACCTCTCTCTAGAGAACGGTTCAGCCGATCGCTCTGATCGAGTAGAAATAGAATGTCATATCTGATTGTGTATTGTATGAAACTGAATTCTTTTACGAAACGGCTTTCGACTGTCGGGCGCTGGATGGCTACAACTGTGCTTTGCGTGTCAGCGATGGCCTTCGTGTGGTCTGGTGCGTTCTTCTCCAACACCGCTGCAATGGCATCTCCTGCTGTAAACTTGATCGCAGCAGCAGATGCGGGCGATACGGTGCAAGAAAAAGCCAGCAAAGATGCTGGACGAACCAAGAACTTTATCCGAGATACAGAAGAGAAGGTTAAGGAAACTGCCAAGACAAATGCTGCTAAAGTCGATCGAGCATCGGAGGATGGTAGTGTAGTAGAGCGCAAAGCTAAGAAAGATGCGGCCACAATTGAGAAAAGAGCATCGGAAGATTCAGCTCGGACTCAGAAAGCAGTAGATAATACCAAGAATGCTGTCGAGAGCGCTGTTGACAGCATCAAGGGTGTTTTTAGCAAGTAGGAAATAAATAAGTAGGTAAGTGCAAAGTCCTTGTCTACTTAAGTAAGCGGGCATGAATAAACTGATGTGAGGGGGCGGGTTTTGACCTGAAAGAAGTCGGATAGCAAGAGTTACTTGCACTCACCCGCCCACCATATCTTATGGTTTTGTGGCTCTTGTCTGCTTACTTGAAACTGCAAAATTGATGTAGCTTAAGCAAAATCTCTAGAGGGTTTGTAGAGGGAGCATCTCAATGAAAGCAGCCAAGCCCAAAATTGGAGTTAGGAGTCAGGAGTCAGGAGTCAGGAGAAAAGAGGAAGAAGGAAGGAGCCAGAAGAAGTGTTTTTACAAATATGAGATGCTCCCGTTTGTAGAAACGACCCCCAACCATGCTTTAAAATTGCCGCAAAAAGCGCAAGTCGCTAGCATAAACCCGGCGAATGTCGTCGATTTCATAAAGTACCATTGCGAACCGCTCGACACCAAAACCGGCCGCAAACCCAGTATATTTTTCTGGATCTAAACCCACTCCTTTAAGTACGTTAGGATCGACAGTTCCGCAGCCCAAAACTTCCAGCCATTTGCCGTTCCACTGCAAATCCACTTCGGCCGAAGGTTCGGTAAACGGAAAGTAACTCGTGCGGAAACGAATCGGCAAATCTTGCCCGAACATTTGCCGCAAAAACTCTTTAATTGTGCCTTTCAAGTCAGTAAATGTCAGACCTTCATCAATTGCTAAAAGTTCAATTTGGTGGAAAACTGCTGCGTGAGTAGCATCGACAGTATCGCGGCGGTAAACGCGGCCGGGAGAGACAATCCGAATCGGCGGTTTGTGCTGTTCCATGTAGCGAATTTGCACTGATGATGTCTGAGTCCGCAGTAAGTCGCCGCCTGGTAGGTAAAATGTATCTTGCATATCCCGCGCTGGGTGGTCTGGCGGTGTGTTCAGCGCCTCGAAGTTGTAATAATCTGTTTCCATTTCCGGGCCGTTGGCGACGGTGTATCCCAGGCCGACAAAGATATCCAGAGCGCGGTCTATGACGGCGTTTAAGGGGTGAACGCGGCCTTGGGGGCGGCAAATCCCCGGCATGGTGACATCGATGGTTTCTGAGGCTAATTTGGCTTGGATTTGGGCTGTTTGGAGGGCGGCGCGCTTGTCTTCTAAATCTGCTTGCAGGGCTTCTTTGACTGTATTGGCGATCGCACCTACTTTGGGCCGCTGGTCTGGCGACAGTTTGCCCATCATGCCTAATATTTGAGAGAGTTGGCCTTTTTTGCCGAGGTAGCCGACGCGCAACTGTTCGAGTTGTTCGAGGGTATTGGCACTGGCGATCGCACTTTTGGACTCTTGGCCGAGGGTTTCTAGTTGAGTTTCAATGTCGCTTAGCTGGACAGTCATTTTGATTTTAGATTTTAGATTTTAGATTTTAGATTGATGGCAGTTTTGGGCCAAGTTGAGTTTACCGCAATTTTGCCTCTTCAGCTTGTTGATTTTAGATTTTAGATTTTAGATTGATGGCAGTTTTGGGCCAAGTTGAGTTTAGCGCAATTTTGGCTCTACAGTCTGGTAGATTTTAGATTTTAGATTTTAGATTTTAGATTGATGGCAGTTTTGGGCCAAGTTGAGTTTAGCGCAATTTTGGCTCTACAGCCTTGTTGATTTTAGATTTGAGATTTGAGATTTGAGATTTTCGGTAGTTAGGGATAATTTGTAATAAGTAATTCGATGTTAGAGCGATCGCCCTAGTTGAATCTAGTTTAGTATTGTTTTGACATACTCACCGCCCTAAAAATGCGGTGATTCTTGACGCTTCTTTGGGGTCTGCTACTGAAGTAGTCTTACGTCCCCTCTGCGTCCGTTTAGAGTCGTGGCAATGCCCTATCCCGACTTTATTTATATTTTTGGCTGCGTTCTCATCTCTATCGTGAGTTGTACCGCAGCTTAAACAGGTAATAGTTCTGACTTTGAGGTCTAATTTACCCCATCGATAGTCACATTTAGAACAGACTTGGCTTGTAGGTTCCCACCGGCTAATTACCCTAAACTCCCGACTAAGCTTGTCGGATTTAGCTTCACAGAACTCGCGAAATTCTCTCCATCCTTGAGAGCTAATCGCTCTAGCTAAGCGCCGATTCTTAACCATGCCCGACACGTTGAGGTCTTCCAAAATAATCACTTGGTTTTCGTTGACTATTTTGGTTGATAGTTTGTGCGAAAAGTCTTTGCGGGTGTCAGTAACAAGATTGTGCAACTTTGCAATTTGAATGCGGGTCTTCTGACGGCGTTTTGAGTCTTTTTGTTGCCGAGCCAATCTGCGCTGCAACTTCTTGATTTTGCGCTCCCATTTTGAGTAGTCTGGACTTTTAACCTGCGTTCCGTCGCTGAGAGTAGCGAAGGTTTTTAAACCCAAATCAATGCCAATTGAAGGATTAATGGGCTCTAAATCTTGAGGTTCTACATCTACTACAAAACTTAGAAAATACCGATTGGCACAGTCCTTAATTACTGTTACCGAACTTGGTTTTGAGGGCAATTCCCTAGACATAATAGGACTGACCAACCCTATTTTTGCCAAGTAAACTTGAGCTCCTTTAATAGAAAATCCCGACTTAGCAAACTCCGCTGATTGATTATTGGTCTTCTTCTTAAACTTAGGCGCTCCAACTTTACCCCCTTTTCTCTTGCCATTATGGGAATCAAAAAAGTTCTTGTAAGCCGTGGCTAGATGCCTCAAAGACTGCTGCAAAGGAACAGACGAAACCTCGTTTAACCAAACTCTTGATTCGGTCTTTTTGGTACTGGTTAATAGTGCAGATAGTTGGTTGTAGTTTGGTAGTTTATCAGCAGATTTGCAAAAAGCTAAGGCATCATTCCACACCACTCTCACACAACCAAACAACTGAGCTAAGCTCAATCGCTGTTGGTCTGTGGGGTAGAATCTGTACTGATATCTTGCTTTCATCGTCCAATCTGTCAGCCTCGTTTTTATGGTACAATATATTACACTGAGAAAGCAACAAATATCTGGGAAAAATACAATACTAAAAGCCGTCCTAGAAGGACGGGGTTTTAGACCCAATTTTCTGATAAGGCCTATAAAAATTTCAATGAAACTTTTAATTAGCAACGACGACGGCATCTTTGCACAAGGCATCCGCAGCCTCGCCAACGCTCTCGCCGCCGCTGGCCACGATGTGAGTGTAGTTTGTCCCGACAGAGAGCGCTCCGCTACCGGCCACGGCCTTACCTTGCACCAACCCATCCGCGCCGAAATTGTCGAATCTATTTTTGAGCCAGGAGTCCAAGCTTGGGCCTGTTCGGGTACTCCCGCCGACTGCGTGAAACTTGCTTTGTGGGCTTTACTTGACAAACCGCCGGATTTTGTCCTTTCCGGTATCAATCACGGGCCCAATTTAGGCACGGATATCATCTGTTCGGGTACGGTTTCGGCCGCAATGGAAGGAATTATGGAAGGCATTCCCAGCATTGCTTTCAGCCTCGCGAGCTTTACTTCGCAGGAATTTGGGCCGGCGGTGGATTTCGCTGTCAGCTTGCTGTCACAGTTGGAAAAACAGCCAATGGCGAAACCGATGCTGTTGAATGTCAACATACCAGCAGTCTCACAAGCAGAAATTACCGGAGTTG
Source organism: Microcoleus sp. B6-A1 (assembly GCF_036705085.1). Classification (NCBI taxonomy): domain Bacteria; kingdom Bacillati; phylum Cyanobacteriota; class Cyanophyceae; order Oscillatoriales; family Microcoleaceae; genus Microcoleus; species Microcoleus sp. B6-A1. The sequence continues at coordinate 9,504 of NZ_JAUBTU010000103.1, read as the reverse complement.
CGATCGCCCGTCAAGGCATTCGCCGCTATTTCGACATATTTCAAAAGCGCACAGATCCGCGCGGCAAAACTTATTATTGGCTGGCTGGCGAATTGTTAGAAGATGTAGAAGAAATCGCCGATTCGGCGGTGCCACATGATATTCCTACAGACGTACAAGCTATTCGCGACAACAGAATAACCGTAACTCCCTTGCAATATAATCTCACCTGTGCTCCCGACTTGCACTCGTTACGGGATTGGCAATTTGAAGGTTTTCCCAAGGATTGAGCTCCGATCGACCCGATTGGAGCGGTAAACTAGGAATTAAGGAAAAGTGCCTCTCAAGGTCTATACCTTAAGCGTTAACACAGGCTACCAATTACTTGTTAGTTTTTTTTACTCAAGAAAAACAGTTATGAACGCTCCCACCTATAACACTCATTCTGTCACTTGCCCGATCTGCAACCGTTCCAGCGTCGTAGGCCCAGTCGGGATGGTCAGTGGACTATTCACTTGTCCCCATTGCCATTCTCATATGGTAATTAGCTGGAGCGGTCATTTTGTGCGCGATCCTTTTAGTCTCAAACAACTGACGGTGGGAAAGATGCTCAGGCGCGAGAGCAGACCGTTAGCTCGCCTTCAGCGGGACTTTGGGCTGGGTAAGCCTTTTCCGCTGATTGCAATTTTGGGCAGTGTGGTCTTTTTCGGGTGTGCGCTCGCGGCTACGGAACAATCGCTACCCCGACAGAATTCACTTCAAGGATTTTTAGAGTGGGTGAGCGGATCTGGTAATTCCGAAGATGTCTCACGTTAACATTTCTTAAGAAAGATTGTGACAGATACTGCGTGCAAATATCTATTCCTTTAGGTATAAATCACACTATTTTAGAAATTGCATCCATCTTGATCTACGGGTAAGCACTTAGACGGGATGCCCTTCTTCCTGTGCCCAAAAACGTCAAAACCCCAGTCCGGCAGGGGTTTTAACCCCTGCCTCAAAGCTCAATTCTGGTGGGCGTAAGTCTCACGAGGGTGTTTTGGGTTAAGTTGACAAATATCACATCGCTCAATTTAGAAACTCAGCAATTTTTCTAACTGCTGCTTCCAAAATTGCTGGCGACTCGACTAAGGCAAATCGCACGTAGCCTTCTCCTGATTTCCCGAAACCGGCACCGGGGGAAGCTGCGACTCCTGTACTCTGTACTAGCTGAGTGCAAAATTTCACGGAATCTTGAGCCCAAGGTTCCGGCAGTTTCGCCCAGACGTACATGGTGGCAGGGGGTACGGGTACTTGCCAGCCGATGCCCTGTAGCGCGTTTACAAAGGCATCCCGCCGTTTTCTGAAGGTTTCTACGCTGGTTCTGACGGTATCTTGAGGGCCGGTTAATGCGGAGATCGCTCCGTTTAAAATCCCTCGGTATTGGTTGAAGTCCACTGCGGCTTTTACCTGTCGCAGCGCTGCAATTAGTTCGGAATTGCCGATCGCATATCCGACTCGAAAACCTCCCATACTGTAGGATTTGGATAGTGTAAAAAACTCGATCGCCACACTCTTATCTCGATCCGCCTGAAAGATTGACGGCGCCATCAATTTGCGGTTTTCCTCGATCCCAGAGGGCGGGCACGGGGGCACCGCCCCTACAGAATCGTCAAACACCAAATCCACATAAGGGAAATCGTGAACTAAAACCAGCCGATGTTCCCGACAAAAAGCCACAGCTTTCTCAAAAAAAGCAACCGGGGCGATCGCAGTTGTAGGATTGTGAGGATAGCTCAAAACCATCATCTTCGACTGAGCCAGCACTGCTGTCGGAATATCTTCAAATATCGGCAAAAACGCATTTTCTGCTAATATCGGCATCGGATAAATTTGACCGCCAGCCAAATGCACACCGCCCGCGTGGGAAGGATAGCCCGGATCGAGCAGCAAAGCAAAATCTCCAGGGTTGAGTACAGCTAAAGGCATATGCGCCGTGCCTTCTTGGGAACCAATTAATGGCAGCACTTCTGTTTCTGGATTGACTGCAATCCCAAATTTTTGCTCGTACCAAATAGCTGCTGCTTCCCGAAAATCTCTTGTGCCATTAAACAGCAAATAGCCGTGGGTGCTGGTGTCGGACAGAGAATGTGCGATCGCATCTGTAATATGAGCAGCCGCCGGCAAATCCGAAGAACCCAGAGACAAGTCAATCACATTTTGCCCCGCTGCTCTAGCTTGAGCTTTTGCCCGATCCATATCGGCAAATACATTAAATTGCAGTGGTTCTAAACGTTTAGCAAATTGCATATTTTCTATAGTTTTGTGGAATTTTAAGGAATATTTTTATCCGAGCTAAATTATTTTTTATATGGCATTTTTATTGACTTTGTGATTTTTTTTAGTAACCGCAGAGAGCGCAGAGGGCGCAGAGTCAGAGAGGAATATCGAGGAGAAAAGAGAGATGTTAAAAAATATTTGCGATTTCTATAGTTGTAAGTTGGGAGTTGGAAACTCCCGAATCATTTCCAAACTTTATAAGTGAGCGTCGAGCAAACCGACCAAAGTTTGTTTAGTAATAGCTCCCTCGTGAGACAGCACTACTTCGGCATTTTTAAACAGCCTGAGAGCTGGGACTCCTTCTACTTTATACTGCTTGACAGTATTAGGATTGGGGTCAATTTCCATTTTAACCACTTTCAGTCGATCGCTGTAGTTGGCCGCCACCCAGTCTACCGAAGGCGCGATCAGTTTGCAAGGCCCGCACCAACTCGCCCAAAAATAGGCAAGCACTGGTTGCTCTGCTTTCAGGACTTCTGTTTCAAATTTTTCGTCGTTAATGACAATTACACTGTTGCTCATGGTTCTGCGATTATTTTTTCTATTTATTTCTAAAGCACCGGCGGGGGTGAAATTTGCACCAACTTAGAAGACAGGCCCAAAAAACTGTTACTAATTTTAAAACATTCTGCGAATTATTGAGTAGAAACTAAGGACTCGCGACTGATGGCTCATTCTGTATGGCGTTTAATTCCACTGTTGTCGGCGTCTGGTAGCGTGCAGATGGCGATCGACCAATGGCTACTGGAACAGCATCTAGCGGGCAAACATCCACCAACTCTGCGATTTTACACTTGGCAACCGGCGGCGATTTCCTTGGGCTACCACCAGCGCAGGTGGCCGGAGTTTTGGCAGCAGTTGTCTTGGGAGGGAATGCCTGTGGAGTTGGTGAGGAGGCCCAGCGGCGGGCGCGCCGTGCTGCATCAAGGGGATTTAACTTATGCAGTTGTGGCGTCGGGGTTTGGAAGCAGCCGTATGAAAGCTTATCAGACTATTTGCGAGTTTTTGATTGAGGGTTGGAGGGCGATGGGTTTGGATTTGCAATACGGGGAAGCTGGAAGGGGTTATATTCACAATCCGAATTGTTTTGGTACTGCGACGGGTGCGGATTTAGTTACCGCTGATGGTTGCAAGTTAATTGGTAGCGCGCAATTGCGACGGGGTGATGCTATTTTGCAGCACGGTTCGATGCGTTTGCAGCCGGATGTTTGTTTGTTTTCTCAAGTGTTTGGGGAGGAATTAATTCCTGTGCAATTACCTCTATCTGAAGGGGGAGATGATTTGATTGCCACTGTAATTGATGTTTTGAGTGCGGCGGCTTGTCGCTGTTTTGGGATTGAGTTGGAGGTGCAGCCACTTTCGGATCTGGAATGGCAGGATATTTTGGAATTAACAAGTAATAAGCTGTTTCACATTTAACCTCCATATTTGGGGGCGGGCTTTCCTGCCAGCTTTTCGGAACAGCCAAGATGGCCGTTCCACAAGAGATTTTTGGAATAATTATTGTGGGGGATGTCAAAAAGTCGGCCGCCTTTTGGGAACAGCCAAGATGGCCGTTCCACAAGAAAGAATTTTTATTGTAGAACAGCCATCTTGGCTGTTACTGATACAAGTTAAAAACTTGTACACTTCTTTTTATTAAAACTCTTCTAGCCCGTTGCTCTAACGTTGCCAAAAAAGTTAAATTTATATGCAGTACAGCTTATGGCTGTGGCTGAGTTTGAACGATCGGCTCTTTGGCAATTTCGCCCAATTTTACAGAATCCAGCAAGCTTTCCCAATCAGCCTTGAAGGTTGTATCATTAGGTTGATCGCGGCGAGCGGCAGCTAGGGTGCTGAGGGCATCTTGCCAAATCCCATTTTCAGCATAAATAACGGTTTTCTGGCGCGGATCTGCCTGATCTAATTGACGGCGGATATCTGCACTGAGTTCAACTCGCCGTACAGTACCGCTTTCGATCTGATCGCTCGATCGGTCTTGAGAGTCGCAAATCACTGTAAAATTCCAAGTGTAACTTTTGCCTACTTCCAAGGGTGGCACATTTTGGTTAGCGGGGATACTAACGCCGATCACCCCTGATAAATTGCTAATTGTGAGATCCTGTTTATAAATCTGCTTGCCGCTTGGATCTTGTAGGATAAATTCGGCTGATTCGGCCTCTGTTTGAGGCAAGTAGAAAAAGAACGTTGGATAGTCGGAAACAGTCCGTCCCTTCTTATTTGTAGGCACTAAGGCTGTGACACCTAACTGACTAATGCTCGCGCAGCCGCCGCCGCGCACAGGCCGTCCCGGTTGAGTGGGGGGCAGCTCATCTATATCTTCACGGGGCTGAATGAAGCGCGGCCCTCCCGGTATAGGGTTTGGTGGGCGGTCAGGTGTGTTTATGCTGGGCTGTCCCACAACTGCCAATTGAGAAATGTTAAGTGTGGCTATCAATACTATTGAGCCAACTGATATCAGATTGATGAGAAACTTAGTAATTGTTTTCACATTAACTCCATGAATTTGTAGGGAGAGATTCTCTCTTTTTATTTCTTTTTCCTTCCCAAAATCCGGTAGACATTAACTTTTTGTTCCCTGCCTCTTAACGGTAAAGCTCCCCAAGATTCTACCTCAAATTTGTCCGCCAGATGCAGAAAGGTTTCTTCTGCAATCAATATCCGGCAAGAGTCCTCGTGGCGATCCTTTTCGCAGCTTTCCAGGCGAGAGGCAATATTTACGCTGTCGCCGATCACTCCATATTCTAAACGGGTTGTGCCTCCCAGACTACCCACCATCACAGGCCCTGTAAAGATGCCTACTCGCATTTTTACGGCCGGTAAACCGCGTGTGAGCCAATTTTGATTCATTTCTGGCAAGCGCGAACTTATAGCTAAAGCGCAAGATACGGCGAGGCGAGCATCTTCTGCAATTTCTTCGCGAGTGGTGCGCGGAATGGGTACGCCAAATACTGCCAGCATTCCATCTCCGGTAAATTTATTAATCACGCCTTGATGTGCTTGGACTTCTTGGGCCATTGCTGATAAATACTCATTTAACCAACTCATTACTACTTCTGGCGCTAGTTTTTCGGAGATTGTACTAAAACCCTGCAAGTCGGTGAGGATGATGGTAGCAGTAACTTTTTGACCGGGCAATAACCCTGATTCGAGCAGATGGACGCGCTCTTTCCACAAGGCATTTGCGATCGCGGGTGAAGTTTGTTGTCCTAATAATTTCATCACAATCCCTTGCTGTTGCCTCGACTGCTCGTATTTATAGGTGACTGTGACTCCTGCGGTGATTAAAAGGGCCATAGCAGGAGAAATTAGAGGTATCCACCCCTGTTGCATGAAGAGGAAAAAGGTAAATCCGAATAATGAGCCGCCAGCTACGATCGCACTTCCCATCAAATTCAGCGATTTTTCTAGCCGCCAAGCTAAACAGCCACCCACTGCACTCCACACAGCGATCCAGAGAATTTCTTGCCATTCGTCCCAATACCAAAATAGCCCTTGGCCGTCTAAAACTGCACTGAGAATTTGGCTGGTGGCAGTTGCGTGAATTAATACCCCAGGCGTCGGGATATTACCGTTTTTAGTAGCGCTGTAAGGGGTAGAAAAAATATCTTTTACAGTTGGGGCTGTCACCCCGATTAAGACTATTTTACCTTTTACCAATTTGGGGTCAACTTTGCCCTCCAAAACTTGAGTTATGGTCACGGTTTCTGCTATCTTTTTAGGAGAGCGGTAATTGAGCAATATTTGATAGCCTTGGGCAGGAATGTTCTGATAACCTCCTGAGTTTGATCGCAACTTGGAAAAAACTGTTTTATTTACTAGAAATTCATTGTCTTCTGTGGCTTTAGATTCTATTTTTTGGCTATCAAAATATGCAAAAGCTAGCCGGGATGGAAATGAATAAAACGTGTTTTTACCATCGCCAATAGACATCACATTACGACGCACTATACCATCTGGATCGAGATACAAATCGTTAAATCCTACCCGCTGGTCGGGTATGTTGGGAGGTGGCTGCACTCGATCGTACTTTAAGGAGCCGATGAAGGTAATGGGAAATACTTTGGGGTTTTTCAGTTGAGTTGCTAATTCTGCAGTCCCCGGTTCGTAGGGAATATCACGAATTATATCGAGACCAATAGCTGTGGGTTCCAAACGCGCTATTTCGGCGATCGCTTTTGCTAAAACGCGATCGGAAATTGGCCATCTGTTTAAAGCACTAATGTCCCGATCGGTGATTTCAACTATCAGCAACCTGGGGTCAGGGCCGCGATCTTGCCCCAACTGCACCATGAGGTCGTAAGCATTTAATTCTAGTGGCTGCAAACCGCCTAAATGCCTCACTCCCAATAGAGTTCCGGTCACGACAATCCAGATGATAGCAACAGGTTGCAAGTCAGCGTTGGGGAATAAATAAGTTAAATTTTTCCCAAGTCCCTCCGCAAATTTATGATAAATTCTCTTAAAGAATTGGGGCATAAAATTTAGTGTTTCAACCCTGAGTCACAAAGTATGCTACATCTTAACTGATCGCTGATGCCCCTTACTGATGCCAAATTTTTAGTTTTCTTGTGCGGTTTTGGCGATCGCACTTAACTGCAATCCCTGCGGATAGCTGTTTTCTTCTTTGCTGCGCTTGATGTCGGCCATTGAAATCTGTGGTTTGAGGTATTTTGCTAAAACTTTAACCACGTCGCCCCGATCGATCGTCCCCACTACTGAACCAATCGGCGAGAGGACGATGATTCGGGGGAGTTGACGGGCTTCCATGCTGTTAATTACTTCTGCGAGGGATGCTTTTTCGGAGACTGTGGGGGTTTTTCCCAGGGGTTTCAAAATGTTGTGCAAAGTCTGAACTTGCCATTGGCTGCGTTCTGTGAAGCGAATATCGTCGATCGACACTAAGCCCAAATCCCGGCCGTTGGTCGCAGCAATGTAAAATGGAAACGGATTGACTTCTAACAAATATCGATCGGCAAATTCTCGCAGAGTCAAATCTGCATCTACAACTCGAAACTCGCGGCTCATCGCATCGCTGGCTTTAATTTTGAGCAGGGCTTCTTGCAGCGAAGTAACTTGGCTATAAGCACTGGCATTGCGAATGCCAAACCAGCCGATCAGCGCAATCCACAAGCCGCCGTACTCGCGCGCTAAAAAGCATAAACTCAGACCCAAAGCAACAGCCAGCCAACCTAAAACTTGTCCTGTTTTTGCCGCCCAGCGAACGCCGGCAAATCGAGAGCCGGTGATTTTCCAAATAGCTGATTTTAAAACTTGTCCTCCATCCAAAGGCAGACCGGGAATTAAGTTAAATAATCCCAAAACGAGATTGATTAGTGCTACCCTTTCAGTGACAATTCCTAGCAAACTTTTCGGGGGAAGAACTTGAGAACCCAAACCGAGGATTAAAAACAACGCAAAGCTGACTAGAGGGCCGGCAATAGCTACTTGAAAAGCTTGACCGGGAGTTTTGGATTCCGAGTCGATCGAAGCTACTCCGCCAAATAAGAATAAGGTAATAGAATTAACTTTAATGCCTTGCGATATCGCCGCCAAGCTGTGTCCGAGTTCGTGCAAGAGCACGGAAGCAAACAGTAGCAGAGCTATTGCTAACCCCGCACTCCAAGAGAGTGCAGGCCCCCACAGGCGGTAACTGCTGGCGTATTCGCGGGTTGCTAAGGCTAAAATTATAAACCACGAATAATCTATAACTAGGGGGATGCCAAATAAAGAGCCGATTCGCCAACCTGTCTGCATGAAGTTTCCTGGGAAAGGAGAGCAAGAAAGAGTTTCTATTATAGCAATCCTAAATGAGTCGTAAACTTTTTACCCCACCCCAACCTCCCCTTGGTAAGGGGAGGGAGTAAGAAATTCCCAAATGATTTAGGATTGCTGCTATATATCTTTTCTACCCCTTGCCTTTGCCTTTCCCCTGATTTTTACAGAACTCCGGCGTTACCCAAGCCCAAGATTACTCCGGCTCCGAGCAAGTGGCCGAAGCTGGCTGTTGCCAGCAATTCTGGTATGCCGAAGCCTTTGAACATTCCAGGGAGTGCAACGGGTAAAGCTGGGCCCTTGCCTCGGTTTTGCTTGGAGATGCCGTAGTAGCCGATCGTGATCGCCAGCAAATTGCATAAAATCATTGTCAGTCCTACCAGTGGCGACCACTCCGGTGTTGAGGGAGCGGTAGATTGTACGGCTAACAGCAAAGATGAGGTGATCATGTTCTTATCTCCTGATTTCACAGATAAATTGATTTCCAAAATTATAAAAAGCGGTTTGCATTAAACTAAGATTTGTTTTAATAGTTAACAATTCGTTGATATTTTGATACAAATTCGGAAGGGAGGACGAGGATTGCGGGTTAAAATTTGCGGAATCACTAAATTAGACCAAGGAATTGCGATCGCCCGCTTGGGAGCCCAGGCTTTGGGGTTTATCTGTGTGCCGGCTTCCCCCCGCTATGTCACCCCAGAAACAATTCGCCTGATTGTCGAGCAGTTGCCGAAAAATGTCGATCGCATCGGCGTTTTTGCCAACACCACAATAGAAAATATCTGTCAAGTAGCGGCAGAGTCAAATTTAAGCGGGGTGCAGTTGCATGGAGATGAAACAGCGGAATATTGCGATCGACTGCGGGAGTTTTTGCCGGGAATTGAAATTATCAAAGCCCTGAGAGTTAAGACTCCTGAAACTTTAGCCACCGCTGCTGTTTATGCTGTTCGTGTCGATACTTTACTGCTGGATGCTTACCATCCAGGGCAATTGGGCGGTACTGGTAAAACGATCGACTGGATGATGTTATCAGAGTTTAGACCGCCGTGTCCTTGGCTGCTGGCGGGCGGTTTAACACCCGATAATATTTTAAATGCAATTGATAGTGCGATCGGCAATAACTTCAGCGGTGTTGACCTGTCTAGCGGCGTAGAAATAGCGCCGGGAGATAAAGATTTGACCAAAGTTGCTCAGTTGTTTGCTAATTTAAGTCAACTTGCTCATCATTGATAATTGGCAATACGAAATTCGCGCTTTTTATCCGATTCATTCTGTAGTCTGCGTGGGCGAAGTCTGCCTTATACAAGGCAGACATCGTTTCTACAGTAGCGGTTTCAACCGCAGTTTATGCCGTTTAGGATCGCGAATTAAATAACTTACAATTTTAATTGTTATTGTGGGATGGGCGTCCCGCCCGTCCAAAAAGGACGG
>NZ_JAUBTU010000102.1:0-25153 GCF_036705085.1 Microcoleus sp. B6-A1 | reverse complement strand
CCAAAAAGGACGGGCGGGACGCCCATCCCACAAACTTATGGAAGTTATTTAATTCTCATTCCTTAGATTTTAGATTTTAGATTAAAGAATTGAATAATTTGGCGTGACCTATTCCATAAGGGTTTGGATCACGGGCTTCCAGTTCCATTCTTTTTTTTAACTGGTATAAAAGTATCCTTCCCAGCAGCGCCAATACGAAAAAAAAGTTGAGATTTTGGGAAATCTCAACTTTTTTAGTGACTAACTAGCCAAGTATTCTCGGACTTGAGATTGGCGGCGGCGCAGGTGGGCAAGGGCTTGATGTTCTAGCTGCCGCACCCGTTCCCGGCTGAGATTTAGCCGTTCTCCGACTTTCGCCAGAGACATTTCTGTGCCGTCTTCCAAACCGAAGCGCAGAATTATTACATCTCGCTGCTGGGGGGTAAGTTCTGATATCAAAGTATCGAGGTCTTGCCGCAGCAATTCCGAGGTAATGTAGTTGTCGGGAGATGCCGTTTCGTCTTCTAAGAGTTCTTGCAGTTCGGTATCTTGGTTGTCTCCTACCCGCAAGTCCAAAGAAACTGGATGTCTTGCCATCAGCAGGTATTCCCGAATTTGGGAAGGGTGCAGTTCCAAGGCTGCGGCAATTTCGGCAGGGGAGGGAGACCGGCCCAACTGCTGGGTAAGTTCCCGCTGCACTTTTTTGATTTTGTTGAGTTTTTCGGTGATGTGAATTGGCAATCGAATGGTGCGGGCGTGTTGGGCGATCGCGCGGGTAATTGCTTGCCGAATCCACCAGTAGGCATAGGTAGAAAATTTGTATCCCCGCATCGGGTCAAATTTTTCGACTCCTCGTTCTAAACCAAGAGTACCTTCTTGAATTAAATCCAAGAATTCCATATTGCGTTTCTGGTATTTTTTGGCGATCGCTACTACTAGCCGCAAATTCGCTTCAATCATCTTTTGCTTAGCCCGCCGCCCTATGTGTAAGATGCGGTTCAGTTCAGGTTCGGTCAACTCCATTTCGGCAGCCCACTCTTGATCTGTCAGATCCCGCTGCCATTCTTTAGCAAGTGCTTGTTTTGCTTCGATTAATTTCATCATTTGCTGCACTTGCTTCCCGAAAACAATTTCTTCTTCTCGGGTTAGCAGGGGTACGCGACCGATCTCGTGCAGATAGGCACGAACCGTATCCGTTGAGGAGTATGGCCGGCTGCCCATGCGATCGGCTTTCACTGTTTTGTTTTTGGGGGTTGTGGTGGACATGGGTGAGTATTGCACTCCTTGTAACAACAGATAAAAAGTTGGTGATACCCTGTCCCACTTTTGCAAGTGGGATAAAGACTGCGACAAAGGGGATGTTTCCCCTCTTGTTTATCGGTGACGATCGGTAGAAGCTTTTTGTTTGGGATTACTTTTGTGCTTGATTTCCAGTAATCCCCGTCGATTTTCGGTAGCTCGCTAGCTTTAACGGCTAGTTCAAGGCGAAGTGAAGCAAGAGTTTAGTTTTCTCAATATTATTCCCAATTTTGAGGATCGTAAAGAGTAAAAACCTCTGTCTTAAGGTCAAGATTCTACATTTTTCCTTAAGGTTTTGAATTCCCTGTTAGTTTTAACTGCCACTCAACTTCAAAATACTCATGCAAACAGACTCATGCAATTCGAGGGCTTTGTTTTGCTCTCTGTTCCATCATCGCTTGAAATTTTCTCGCTGCCTAGATGGTGGGATGCGAGATAACCGAACCCGATCGCCGTATTAGATGCCAGTAACTGTTTAAAATATTTATTGACATTTTTATTTAAATATGCTAATCCAATTCTGCTACGAGTAACGACAAGGCGTATAAAGGCTGGCTGTTGCCCTGTTTGACTTTCATTGTGCTGCGAGGCTCCATCATCTCCATCATGTTTAAGCTTATGCAAATTTTGGGCAGTTAGGGATGAGGGGTGAGGGGGTGAAGGGGGAAAGCTTCTGACTGAAAGCTGGGGGCTAATTTTTTTGAGGCTCGATCGCACTTTTTCGTTTATAACTGAGGCAAAAATCCGCTATTTCTGTCATTGCCAGCGATCGCCAATTGTTCAGCAAGACTAATTTACAGTAACCTTTGCCTAAGTTCTGTAATGAATCTAGTAGTTTTCAATCTAGAACCCCAGATCCATTTTGGCAGATTCTGCCTCGGCAAATACTTGTTCATCGGGCATTTCTTGCCAGTCAATATCCCCAATTTCTCTGTAGAATTGCTCGTCATAGGGGCGAGTTTGCACGACTACGGGCATCGGTACGGCGTGCCCCAAAACTAATGCTTGCTGTTTGGAGTCGAGTTTTGCCAAAACTGAACGCAAACTTTGTCCTCCTGAAACGCCGGTGAAAATAGCATCGATGTCTTTATCATCGTTTAGCAAAGCTGTGATCCGCGTTCCGACTTGCGACATGACTTCGGCATCGATGCCGGAAGGACGCTGGTCTACAATCAGCAGGGTTACGAAGTATTTTCGCATTTCTCTGGCAATTGTACCGAAAATAGTCGATCGCACGATCGCCGGATCGAGAAAGCGGTGAGCTTCTTCAATGGTAATCACTAATGGCTGCGGGCGATCGCACGGATTTTTGCTCTGCAAAAACTTCTCCGCTTTCCGCACGTAAGCTTGGTGAATGCGGCGAGTAATCACGTTTGCCGCCAACATATACGACAGCAAATCCGAGTGAGAACCGAACTCAATTACCACATTTTTGCCGCCATCCAAACACTGCAAAACTTCAGTTACATAATTTTTCGGACAGCGTTTCCGAATGTATTTCAAATCATTCAGTCGCTCTAATTTCCGCTGCAAAGCCATAATCGAAGACTTATTTCCCCGTTTCTCTTCGCAAAACATTTGAATATCTTCGTTGGTCATTTCCAGCAACTTGTTGATCCAACCGCTTCCCAACTCATTTCGCAAAATAATCGCATTTTCGATACTAGCTTCCGACAAATTTAACTCGCGCTGCACCAGTGCGATGTCTTCCACTTCAATTTGATCGAAACTTAAAAATAACTCTTGAGCGTCGCGGACTCCCCGGCGTTTTGTCGATTCTGGATCGAGGGTATAAATCTGCATTTTATCGGGAAACAACTGCCGCAAACCTTTAACAGTGCTGAACTGTTTCCCTTCCGAAACTGCTTCCCACCCGTACTCGGAGTGCATATCAAAAATTAGATTAACAGCAGCTTGCTTGCGAATAATTCCCGATAGAAGCAAGCGCGTCAGGAAAGATTTTCCCGTTCCCGACTTGCCAAAAACGCCGTTGCTGCGTTCCACAAATCGGTCTAAATCCAAGCACACAGCAACGTCCATGTCAATCGGTTTGCCGATCGCAAAATTGCGGCGATAGGGGTCATCTTCCCAGCCAAAAACTGCCCGAAAATCACTTTCTTTGGCATCAAACACCTGGGAAAAGTGGCTGGGAATAGTTTTGACCGGCAGCAACTCAATATCCGCGCCCGTTTGTGACTCAAAAGAAGCCAAATTTCCTAACGCCAACTTGTTCTCGCGAACTGGGCCGTTTTTCCTCGGATCGAAAATTGCCTGCTGTTTTTCTCTCTCAGCAGTCAACATCAACATCGGCGACAGTTCGATCGTACCGTAGGTGCTGCTACCGGCTAGCACTGCGAGCAGAAAATCGTCGTCGGGATTGGGAGGATTCGATAAAATGCGGGCGCTAGAAGTTCCGAGAGACACGTCGGTGAGCATACAGAAAAAGTGCGATCGCACCCCCCGCACTACTAGAAATTTCCCCACCCTCATATCTTCCACCGAAACATCGGCGTGCAGTCGCACTTCTAATCCCTTGCTCAGGGAACCTTGAATAACAGAGCCTAACGGTCGATCCATTTTAGATTTTAGATTTTAGATTTTAGATTGTTCAGATAGATTTTAGATTTTAGATTGTTCAGATAAATGACTGCTTTCCTGTCAAATGTCAACTGGCCGCTGTCAACTGTCAACTGCCAACTGCCAACTGCCAAATGACTAATTACCATTCCGATTCTAGCGGCAATTCAAAAAAACTCGGACTCAGCTCTAGATCGGTCAAATCCGTTTCGCTCAAATAAGCGTCGGTCAAAAATACCCCTTTTAAACTTGCGCCTTTGAGGTTAGTACCTTTCAGGTTAGCACCTCTGAGATTAACTCGGAATAAATGAGCATCGCTCAAATCGGCCTCAGTTAAATCTGCTCCCTCCAAATTTACTCTCATCAAATCTGCTTTTCGGAGATCAGCTTCGTTTAACTTAGCGCCGCTGAGGTTAGCTTTTGTCAAGTCTACACCTCTCAAGTCGGCCCCGCTCAAGTTAGCGAACAGCAAAGTAGCTCCCGTGAAATCTGTCTCCCTCAAATCGGCATCCCTTAAATTAGCGCCGCTGAGGTCAGCCCTTGTTAAGTCTACACCCCGGAGGTCAGCAGAACTCAAGTTTACTTGGTGTAAAATTGCGCCGCTTAAATCGGCTCCTCTTAAATCAGTTCCCTCCAAGTTTGCACCTTTGAGGTAAGCTTTTTTTAAGCTAGCTCTGCTGAGGTCTACATTTTTGAGATTGACCGAAGTTAAGTTAGAAGCGCTCAAATTAGCTCCGCTTAAATCTGACCCGTTTAAGTCGGCTCCGGTTAAATTTACCCCTTGCAGCGATACATTGGGAGCAATTAAATAAGCTCCGCCCAGACTGGGGTCGATACCTTCTGAAAACAATGTTTTGTTGCTGTAAACAGCTTTCTCCAAAATCGTGCCGCTCAAACTAGCTTCCCTCAAGTCCGCTGCGCTGAGGTTGGCTCCTGCTAAGTTTGCCCGATCGAGTTTGGCACCAAATAAAATAGCTTTGTATAAGTTTGTCCGCCGCAAATCGGCTCCTTTTAAATCGGCTTCGGTCAAATCTACCATAGCCAGATTTAAGCCAGGGAGCGAAGCATTGGGAGCTAGCAAAAATGCTCCCATTGCACCCGGATCAATATCTTCGGGAAAGATAGTCCGGTTGTTGTATACGGCCTTGTCTAAAATGGCGCCGCTCAACTGAGAACCGCGTAAATCCGCCCCGCTAAGGTTGGCTCTGGTTAAGTTGGCTTCGTGGAGATTTGCTCCTACTAAATTAGCTTTGATCAAACTTGCTTGTTTAAGGTTTGCGCCGGTGAGTTCGGCTCCTACCAGAGTAGCTTCTCGGAGGACAGCACCAGTCAAATCGGCTCTAGTGAGGTTAGCTAAATTAAGAAATGATTCAGCTAAATCCGCCCCGCTGAGATTAGCACCGCTGAGGTCGGCTTCAATCAGGTCTGCATACCTGAGCATAGCGCCGCTGAGGTTGGTTTCTCGGAGATCCGTGCCTCGGAGGTTGGCTCCCCGGAGTTCCGCACCGCCAAGGTTGGTGCCTTTAAGTGCTTGTCCTCTGAGGTCGAGTCGGTGCAGAAAGTCACCAACGTTCATTTCCATGTCAAATTCACCCTCTCTATTCCGATACTTTTTTCCTAACCTTTGAAATCAAGTTAGATATTCTGAAAGTACCTTGGCTGAGTTCTGGTCAAAACCATTGTAATCATCAATAGCCACAACTGGCGCATCTGGCGGATAGTGTTCTGGAATATCGTCAATGGCTACCCAAGGTGAGTTTTCTGCTTGATTTTGTCGAAGATACTCAAGAACTTCCTGGTGTCGTAAATATTTGTGTTGATGAATATTTTTGGGGTTGAGAAAAGGGGTGAATCCGATAATACGGAGAGCGATATCTGGTGAAAATAATGGCGGGATTACCTCGAAGGGGAATATTTCACGCCAGGATGATGAAATTACTACTCGCGCATGATAGATAGGAACGAAGGACATTTTCAAAGTGATTAAGGCAAACTGAATTAAATTTCATTATATCTGTTTGCAAACTCGAGCCATTTCTTCTGTCAGGAATAAGTACACCATCAATGTCTAAAAAAATTAACATTAACTAAAAGTCCTAGTGAATAATTTAATGAGTATTAATACTGCTTAATAATATAAATGTGCAGCGACGATTCTCTCTCAAGTGTTCGCTACATCGACTTGTTAGACTGCAATCAACATTGTTATTCACTGTTTTTATTGGTAGGTGCTTTCTGACGAAAGGAAGATGCTGGTATCAACAAGTATTATTCTGAAATTCACAGTTTTTCTTGGCTTCTGCCTTCCCCCCTGCTGGGGTAGGGGGGTTGGCTTCTACCTTCTGCCTTCAGGCAAGAGGAGCAAAACTGTAGATTTTTTGAGGTTCGAGCCGATCGCAAATTTCGACTAATTCCGACAACAGGAATGTCTCGCGATCGAGCTGGACTTGCAGGGTTTTGAGCGGATCTCCACCGGAGGAAACCATGAACTCTAATGTTTGCAAATTCGGCTCAGTGCTTATTTGGCCGAGAATTTGACCGATCGCCCTGACGTAAGGATGGTTTGGATCTTTGTACCAATCGGGGGCTGCGAGTCCGGCTTGATCGAAGCCTAGGTGAACGATGAGGGAGCCTTCTCCGAAAAGGGCTATTCCCACCGGCCGCGCTTCTTCTTGCAGCAGCAAGTGCTGGCTAGCCGCCAAATGCCGCAGTTTTTCGAGGTGTTCGTACCGATTTTGAATGGCAGAATCTTCCTCTTTTCCTTCTGCTTTCTGGCTTCTAGCTTCTTCCTTCGTTTCGTTCCACTGAATCGCCACTGTTACTAAATAAGTTTGCAGTAACATATGACCGAGTTTTTCGGCTTTTGTTGCCAGATAGATCGAGTTGTAATCTGTGGCTTCAATCAGTAAGGGGACGCGATCGGCTACTTCAATCCCGTAACCTTTCAAACCCGCAATTTTGCGCGGGTTGTTGGTAATCAACCGAATTTTTTTAACTCCCAAATCGTTGAGCATTTGTGCTCCGACGCCGTAGTTCCGCAAGTCGGCGGGAAATCCCAACCGTTCGTTGGCTTCTACCGTATCCAATCCCAAATCTTGCAGCGAGTAAGCTTTTAGTTTATTTACCAATCCAATACCCCGACCTTCTTGGCGCAAGTAAACGATGACGCCAGAACCGACATTTTCGATCATTTTCAGTGCCGCTTGCAGTTGCATCCGGCAGTCGCAGCGCAGGGAACCCAAAGCATCGCCCGTCAGGCATTCGGAATGCACCCGCACCATCACGGGTTTGTCTTTAAATTCTGCCGGGTCGCCCTTGACAATAGCAACGTGTTCTGAATTATCTTGGGTGTCGCGGTAGGCGTAAATCATAAAATCGCCGAATTGAGTGGGCAATTTGGCGACGGTTTCGCGGCGGACAAATCGATCGTGCTTGAGTCGGTAGCTAATTAAGTCGGCAATACTGATTATTTTGAGGTTGTGGAGTTTGGCGTACTCGATTAATTCGGGCAACCTCGCCATCGAACCATCGGGGTTTTGAATTTCGCAGATCACGCCGCTGGGATACAGCCCTGCGAGTCTGGCGAGGTCAACCGAGGCCTCGGTGTGGCCGGCGCGTTTGAGGACGCCACCGTCGATCGCCCGCAGGGGAAAAATGTGACCGGGACGGCGCAAGTCTTGAGGTTTGGTGTCCGGGTGGATGGCTACTTGGATGGTGCGTGCCCGGTCTTCGGCGGAGATGCCGGTACTGACGCCGTTGACTGCATCGATGCTGACGGTGAAGGCGGTTTGGTTGTTGTCGGTGTTTTTGCTGACCATCAGGGGCAGTTCCAGGCGATCGAGCCTTTCGCCACTCAAGGCCAGACAAATCAAACCCCGCGCGTTCACGGCCATGAAATTGATGTTGTCGGGGGTGGCGAATTGGGCGGCACAAATCACATCGCCTTCGTTTTCGCGATTTTCGTCATCGACTACTACCAGGGGGCGACCTGCTTTGAGGTCTGCGAGGGCGCTGTCAATTGAGTCAAATTGAAAGGATTGAGTTGAGGTGTTGTTATTTGGCACTGAGGAGTTCAATCTATAAACAGTAATGTTATGGAAATAGAATCTATTTGTGATTGTAACCTTTTGTTTCCGACAGGGGCATTCCGCGATCGAGATGAGTTTGACAATATTTCTGAGCTCACTTACTATAATTATTGCATCTTGTCAACAAAATTTCTCCCCAATATTTCATGAGCTTGACTGAGATCGCGAATATTTTAGGTAAACCGTACTTCCAAGCTCATAATTTCCTAATTTACAACCTGGATTGTTTGGAAGCATTGAAGTTGCTACCCGATCAATTTGTAGATTTAATACCACTTTAATGTGAAGTTGCACATATCTCGATCCCCCTCGCATACCCCCTACTCCCCCTGGTTATTGGGGGAATTTGAGCGGAATCTTGTCCCCCCCTTATTAAGGGGGGCTAGGGGGGATCTGATTCTATGCAGCCTCATAAAAAATTGGTATAACCGTTACCAGCCCGCCTTATAACATCGGCAAAGAGTACGAAAAATCCTTGGTGTTAGATGAGTATTTAAACTGGTGCGAGCAGTGGATAGCGGAGGTTTACCGGTTAACACTCGATCGAGGAGCGTTTTGGCTGAATTTAGGTTATTTGTCAATTCGCGATCGGGCAAAAGCAATTCCGATTTCCTATCTGCTTTGGGACAAAGTGCCTTTTTATCTGATTCAAGAAGTTGTCTGGAATTACGGCGCGGGAGTTGCGGGCAGCAAGTTCTTTTCACCCCGCAATGAAAAGTTTCTCTGGTAGGTAAAAAATCCTGATAAGTATACATTTAATTTGGATAAAGAGCTATTCTGGATTTGTGGTGGAAACGGTAGTCTCGCTCACGCAGGCTTTCCGGGCTGTACCACGGGAAGTTTTATTTTTATTATCACCTAAAACTCAGGAGAGCCGTCTAGCTTGTTGAAAAATTATCCTATCATTCCTGTGTCTTATGAGTAACCACGCCCGCGTCAAAACAATTCTGATTCTGGCAGCTAATCCCAAAAATACGGCTCCGTTGCGATTGGATCAAGAAATCAGGGAAATTGACGAAGGATTGCGACGGGCAAACAAACGAGAACTGTATAAATTAGAACAAAAATGGGCGGTGCGTTCCCGTGACTTTTACCGGGCTATCTTAGATTATCAACCGAATATTGTTCACTTTTGCGGACATGGTGCGGGAGAAGATGGAATTGTCCTAGAAGATGATACTGGAAAAATGGCGCTAGTGCAGACAAATGCCCTCGCCAGTATGTTTAAATTATTTGCCAAAAAAGGGGTAGAGTGCGTAATTCTCAATGCTTGTTATTCGGAAGTACAAGCTGATGCAATTAGCCAATACGTTAATTATGTAGTTGGCATGAATAGAGCCGTGGGTGATAAAGCAGCCGTCGCCTTTGCGGTGGCATTTTATGATGGGATTGCCGCAGGATATGAAATTGAAGAAGCCTACGATTTAGGGCGATCGCAGATGATGAGTTTCCTAGAGCATGAAACTCCGGTTTTTAAGAAAAATAACTTAAGAGATGCTCCGCTTGATGACGGTATAATTGCTTTTGAAGATGTGATTCCGCCTAACCCTTACCAAGGATTGTCTGCATTTAAAGAAGAAGATGCAGACTTCTTTTTCGGGCAAGAAAAATTTGTAAATAAGTTAGTAGAAGTCACTCAGACACAACCCTTAGTAGCTGTCGTTGGGCCAAGTGGAAGTGGTAAATCTTCTGTGGTGTATGCCGGCTTAATTCCCAAATTGCGAAAAGAAGGAATTTGGTTAATTGAATCATTTCGTCCCGGAAAAGAACCGTTTTTGCCTTTGGCTTCTGCCTTAGTGCGGCAATTAGAACCAGAAGCGGGTGAAACTCAAAAATTGCGGGAAGCGGTAGGATTAGCCGACGACTTACAAAATGGGAGAATCACTTTACCACAAGTTGTATCTCGCATTTTAGAGCGTAACCCTGGTAAACGATTGTTGTTAGTTGCAGACCAATTTGAGGAACTGTACACCCTTTGTCAAGTAAAGGAAGAACAGGAACGTTTTGCTAATGAGTTGCTAACGGCGATTGCTCAAAAAAATATTACATTAGTTTTGACGTTACGCGCTGACTTTTACGGTTATGTGCTTTCCTATCGTCCGTTTCGCGATGCCTTGCAAGAGTATACACCGCAATTACTCAGTTCCATGAAGCGAGAGGAATTACAGGCAGCAATTGAATTACCTGCTCAAAAATTGGCAGTCCAATTAGAACCGCAATTAACCCAACGCATTCTTGATGATGTGGGGCAAGAACCTGGGAATTTGCCCTTATTAGAATTTGCTCTAACTCGTTTGTGGGAAAAGCAAATCAACCGAGAGTTAACTCACCAAGCTTATGAAGAAATTGGCGGGGTGAAAAAAGCAATTGCTAATCATGCAGAACAGGTTTATCAAAAACTGAATGAAACAGAGAAAAAGCAGGCGCAGCGAATTTTTGTGCAATTAGTGCGTCCGGGGGAAGGAACGGAAGATACTAGGCGCGTTGCTACCCGTGCGGAAGTGGGGGAAGATAATTGGAATTTGGTCAGTTATTTGGCGGGATATCAAGCGCGTTTGGTAGTGACGGGACGGCAGGAACCGGAAGATACAGTAGAAGTCGTACATGAAGCATTAATTCGAGAATGGGGAACTTTGCGCGAGTGGATGAATGCTAACCGTCAGTTTCGCACTTGGCAAGAACGGTTGAAGGTGGCATTACGGGAGTGGAAAAATAACAACCATGACTCTGGAGGGTTGTTGCGTGGTGCGTCGTTGACTGTGGCAGAAGATTGGTTGCGTAAACGCTCAGATGAAATGACGCAGGAGGAAGGAGATTTTATTCAGCTTAGCGTTAAAGAACGGGATACAGAGAGACAGGAACGGGAACGTGGACAGCGACTCGCTGTTTTGGGTCTTACTGGTGGCTTTATAGTTGCTTCTAGTTTAGCAGGTTTGAGTTGGTGGCAATGGCAGCAATCAGCAATAGCTCAGATTGAGACTCTTACTCAATCTTCAGACCTTTTCTTAACATCTAAAAATCAACCTTTTGATGCGCTAATAGCTAGCTTAAAAGCAGAGAAACTTCTAAAACGAAGGGTTTGGGTAGACGCTAATACCCGAATTAAAATTGCAAGTTCCTTACAGCAGGCTATTTCTAGTGTTAGAGAATACAACCGCCTAGATGGGCATAAGGAAAGGGTTAGCAGCCTAATTACCAGTCCTGATGGGCGACTGCTAGTTTCTGCGAGTCACGACCAGACCATCAAGTTTTGGGATGTTGCTACAGGGAAACTACTCAACACAATTACTGAACCTAATTTGAGGGGAGTAAGCCTAAGTTTCAGTCCCGATAGTAAGACTTTAGTTTCTATTGATTATGATGGTAGAGTCAGATTTTGGGATATTGCTACAGGTAAATTTATCAAAAAAAACATTAGCTGTGGAAAAAGAATATGGGCTGCAAGTTTCAGCCCCGATGGCAAAACTTTAGCTGTTGACAATGAAAGCAATTCAATCAAACTCTGTGATGTAAATACAGGTAAATTACTTCACACACTCATTGGACATAATGATGTTATTTCGGATCTACGTTTCAAACCAGGTGGGCGACAGCTAGCTTCTGCTAGTCAAGACAAAACCATTAAACTCTGGGATGTTACCACCGGCAAACTAATCAATACCATTGCTGAACATAAAAAATCTGTCAGAGCAATTAATTTTAGTCCCGATGGTAAGACTCTAGCCTCTGCAAGTCAAGACGAAACTATCAAACTCTGGGATGTCACCAAAAGCAAACCAGTCAACATACGCACATGGCCTAGCAGTGGAATTGCAATAAAACTTAGTTTCACTCCTGATGGCAAAACTTTAGCTTCTAATGGTGAGAACAATAGCATCAAACTTTGGGATGTCTCTACAGGCAAACCAGTGCAAACCTTTATAGGGCATAGTACCTTACCCACAGAACTTAATTTCACCTCTGATAGCAAGACTTTAGCTTCTGCTGGTGGCGATATGACCATTAGATTGTGGGATGTGGGCAAAAATAAACGCCTTAATATCATCACTGGTCATAATAAAGAGATTACAAGCATAAGTTTTAGTCCTGATGGGCGACAGCTAGTTTCTGCTAGTGAAGATAAAACCATCAAACTCTGGGAGGTTGCCACAAGTAAATTACTTAATACCTTCACTGGTCATAATAAAGAGATTACAAGCATAAGTTTCAGTCCTGATGGGCAAAAGCTAGCTTCTGGTAGTAAAGATAAAACCATAAAACTCTGGAATGTTAAAACTGGGAAAGTAATTAACACCTTCAGGGGGCATGGTGGAGGAGTCTTGAGTGTAAGTTTTAGTCCCAATGGTCAACAACTAGCTTCTGGCAATTCTGACAAAAACGTTGAACTTTGGGATGTCAGTACAGGTAAAATTCTTAACACTTTTAAAGGGCAGTATATGCGGGGAATAAGAAGTGTAAGTTTTAGCCCCAATGGGCGACTGCTAGCTTCTGGTAGTTGGAGTTCTGAGATCAATCTCTGGGATATTTCTACAGGTAAATTATTTAATAAATTATCGGGTAATGGTTCAGTCGCAAGCGTAAATTTTAGTCCCAATGGGCGACAGCTAGTTTCTGGTGATGTTTCCAATATCAAGCTGTGGGATACCACAACAGGTGAAGTATTGGACACCTTTTTTGGGCATACACGTTTCATTTGGAGCGCAAATTTCAGCCCGGATGGGAAAACTTTAGTTTCTGCTGGTGAAGATAAGACTATCAAATTGTGGGATGTGGCTACAGGTAAACTGCTTAACACCCTAACTGGTCATCAGGAGGAAGTCAAAACTGTAAGCTTTAGCCCCAATGGCAAGCTTTTAGCTTCTGCTGGCAAAGATAAAACAATAATTTTGTGGAATTTGGATTTGGATGATTTACGCAAGGGCGGTTGTAATTGGGTGCGTCCTTATTTACAGAACAATCCTAATGTCAGTGATAGTGACCGACACCTGTGTGATGGTATTCCCACAAATCAATAGGCTTTTGCCAGAAAGTTGGTTTAGAATAACAAGTTAATCTCAAAAACTGCATAAAAACTCCCACCTCAACCTCATATAAAAATCAAACCTTTCTAAAACCCCTTACCCACCATCAACCATGACTAACCAAACCCCCAACTTCTACGCCCTCCTCATCGGTGTCAATTTCTACTTCCCCCATCGCTTACCAGAAGGAAACTACTACAAAAACTTGCGGGGATGTGTTCAAGATATTAACCACGTCGAAACTTATTTAAAAGACACCTTCAATCTCACCTCCGACCAAATCATTAAACTCACCGCTACAGCTTCCGACAATCCCAACCAACCCCAAGAACCCCCGGAACTTTTACCCACTTATGAAAATATTGTTGCTAAATTCAAAGAAATAACAGCCAAAGCCCAACCGCAAGATCAAGTCTATATTCACTACTCTGGCCACGGGGGACGGGCGAAAACTATTTTTGAAAGCCTCAAGGGTTTTGGGGGTTTAGATGAAGCCTTAGTTCCGACAGATATTGGTCAACCAAATTCCCGCTATTTGCGCGATATAGAATTTGCTAAATTGCTGGAAGAAATGGTGGAAAAAGAGTTGGTTGTCACCCTCGTACTCGATAGCTGTCATTCCGGTGGTGCAACGAGAGAAATGAGCGGAGATGACCGGATTCGCGGGGAAGGGTTTATTGACACGACTCCTCGACCTACGGATAGTTTAGTCGCCCCGCTTCAGGAATTAGCCCAAAATTGGCAAACTGCAACAGAAAATAGCCGCAATATTACCGTTGTGAATGGTTTGTTACCCGAACCCAAAGGTTATACCTTAATCGCTGCTTGCCGGGATCATGAATTTGCTTATGAAAAGGTTTTTGAAGGGACGGAACGCAACGGCGCTTTGACTTATTTTTTATTAAAAGCTTTGCGGCAATACGGGACAGAAATTTCTGTAGAGGCTCTGTCCGCTAAAATTTCTAATCAAGTTCACAATGAATTTGTAGGACAAACACCCATGTTGATGGGAGAGACCGATCGCACTTTTTTTGGTGGTCAATCTGTCTCCTTCACCTCTGGCGCATCCCCTATGCGTAGTGTACCCGTAACTCGCACTGTTCGCACTGTGCCAGTGATGCAAGTAGATATTCCCAAAAACCAAGTTAAATTGCAAATCGGTGAAGCTAGCAGTATTAAAGAAGGAGCAGAATTCGAGATTTTTAAATTCAGAACGATGGATTTTCAAGACAGGGACAACCTTATTGCAAAGGTTAAAGTAGTAGAATTGGGAGCGTCGGATTGTTGGGCAGAAGTAACAGAGATACCTGGTTACAGAGGGAATAATAAAGTAGCGGAAGGAATGATTGAAATAGGTTCACCTGCTGTCTATTTAACCCCAGGGTTGAAACAAATTCGCAAAGTGCAGGTTATTTTGCCTGACCCGCTACCGCAATTTTCGCGTGTAAATGTAGCATTTATTCCAGATATCCTCAAGCAAACAAAAGTGTCAGGTCATCGCTGGATAGAATTTTGTTCAGAGGAAGACAAAAATGAAAATATAGATTATTTTGTTTCTCTTACTTCAAAAGGAGAATATGTAATTTTAGATGCGAATAAGGAGCTAATCAAAAATTCTCTTTTTCCGATTAAAGTCGATGAGCCAGAAGCCACTACAAAGCTAATTAATCGATTAATCCATATTGCCAGATATGAGAGTATTTTAGATTTGGATAACGAGGATGCTTTTGCTCGCTTAAATGGTCAACTTAAGGTTGAAGTGGTTAAATCAGTCAAACGGCAACCTGTAGTTTTGAATGCTGATGGTAAAGTTCCTGTATTGGAAGAAAAGGAAAAAGGTGTTGACTTAATCATTCGCAATGAATCTAATCGAACTTTAAATATTACTGCCTTGAACCTTGATGCGGATTTTAGTATTTCAAAATTCTATCCCGAAGGTGTCCCTTATGAGGTGGTAGAACCCGGACAAAATATAAGAAGAGAACTCAAACTATCATTACCACAAAATTATGAGGAAGCGGCAAATATTATTAAAGTATTTGCGACGGTGGATGGTACGAATTTTCAGTTTTTGGAATTGCCACCGTTAGACCAATCTCGGAAAGGATTTGGGGATAAAAAACCGACCAATGCGTTGGAACAATTATTGGCGGCGGTTGTGGATGAAGATAACCCTCAGCGAAAGATTACGGTTGTGATTGATTCTAGTGAGGAATGGACGACGGAAAAGGTGGAAGTGGTGGTGAAAAAGAGTGTGGTTTGATTTAGATAATTTTTTAAGAATGCTCCCAAAGCCTATATCCATCTGCGACCATTTGTGTTTATCTGCGGTTGTAAGTCAAAAACTTGTTATTCCTGGAAAAGATTAGCCTAATCCTAATCTCAATCCTTTTTCAACATAAAAAGTTACACAGGACTTATACCAATTTAATGTGAACTTGCACATATCTCGATCCCCCTAAATCCCCCTGGTTGTAGGGGAGTAGGGGTTGACTTTGAGAAGAATCTTGTCCCCCCCTTATTAAGGGGGGCTAGGGGGGATCGGATTCTATGCAACCTCATAAAAAATTGGTATTACGCAACTGGCACATGGTGATGAGTCCGATCGCCCGCAGGGGAAAAATGTGACCGAGACGGCGCAAGTCTTGAGGTTTGGTGTCCGGGTGAATGGCTACTTGGATGGTGCGGGCGCGGTCTTCGACCGAGATGCCGGTACTGACGCCGTTGACTGCATCAATGCTTATGGTTGCAGTGGATAGCGGAGGTTTACCGGGTAACGATCGATCGAGGAGAATTTTGGCTGAATTTAGGTTATTTGTCAATTCGCGATCAGGCAAAAGCAATTCCGAACTAAGGATGAAATTTCTAGTTTTAAGAACTCCTAGACCCGCCAGTGAAGGCTTTTAACTCAATAGCATCGTGACTGCAAAACACGCGCACATCTTTACTATGCTGCACCGATAATTCGTGCAGCCGACCTTGATTGAGCAACCTAGCCTTGCGATCGACCTCCATCATCCATTGGTAGGCGCGCAGACCGGGCGTGCAGCGTCGGTTAGCGGCATCCATCTCGTGTCGGTAGAAATAGGCATCGCCTGCGTGCAGAAGCCACCCATCGGGTGTATCAATGGCAATGCCAGCATGACCGCGCGTGTGCCCCACCAACGGGATTAGCAAAATCTCCGGCGGCAACCCGTCGAGGTCGCGGACAGCTTCAAAACCAAACCAAGGTTCGCCACCCGCCGAATAGTATTTCCAGCGTTTGACTTCATCCCACTGCCCCGGACGATAGCGCCTTTTTGTGATGAAACCGTGCCGATCGTGTGCGGCATCTATTTCAGCCTGCATGACATGTACCGTGGCTTCAGGGAAATCCTCTAGACCACCGGCATGATCGAAATCGAGGTGGGTGAGCACAATATGGCGCACATCGCTTGGTGAAAATCCGAGCTGTTCAATTTGATGGATGGCCGTGTACTTGCGATCGAACTGGATGTTATTAAAATAAACGAAAAACTGGCTGAGCCGGGAGTAAGGGGACTGGATATCCCGCAATCCGAAGCCGGTATCAATCAGAACAAGTCCCTGATTCGTTTCAACAAGCAGACAGTGGCAGACGAGGTTAGCCGTCAAACCGCGACTAAAGCCATCGAAAAGCGCCCCTCCAATGGGACACATACAGCCACAATTGAGATGATGAATTCGCATAAATGTCCTGTACTAAATTACTTAGGCGGGAACCATTTATTCCTCAGTTCGCATCCAATGCCGATGCTGCATAATGCCATCGATGAACGCCTGAGAAAACTTCGCTAAATCGCCACTACTGGGAGAAGTAAACACGCTTTTATCGGCTGCAATTTTGCCATTATCTGCGATATTTACTTTCTTTAAATCTGCACTTAAGAATAGTAAAACGGGCGGAAATTATTGGTTAGCAGAGCCCGGTTCAGTAAGTTTACTGTGCAGTTCGGCATTGACGGTATCAGGCAAAACTTTGCTGGCGCTGGCGAGAATCTTTGTCTTGAGTGAACCTGCAATGATGTTGTCCTTACCGGCCATCAAGGCTTCAAATCCCTGCTTGGCAACCTCGGCTGGATCATCTTTCTTGTCGGCGCCCGCCTTGGTGTCGTCCATTCCCGCCCGATGGAAGAAGTTAGTATCGGTTGGGCCGGGCATGAGCGAGGTGACAGTTACACCTGTATCTTTTAACTCATTGCGGAGTCCTTCGGAAAACGAGTGGATAAAGGCTTTGGATGCTGCATAGACTGCCTCGAATGGCCCCGGCATTAGGGCGGCAATGGAGGAAGTGAATAGAATCCGTCCCTGGCCTCGATCGACCATATCCTTGACTACCCGTTTAGCGAGATGTACGGATGACACGACGTTGAGGTTAATCAGATTTAGTTCGTCCTTCAAGTCTGTCTCGCGGGCAAAGTCGCCACCGACGCCGACACCGGCATTAATTGCGATCGCATCCACTGGCCGATTAGTCGCTTTTATCTGGTTGTAGAGCGTCTCAACACCGTCGTAGGTAGCGAGGTCTGCCTGCACTGTCTCGACTTGGGCACCGAGCCCCTCAAAGGCTTGAGCCGCTTCTTTAATGCTCGCTCCGGTGGCGGTGACTAGGAGATCGAATCCGTTTTGAGCGAACTGTTTGGCGAGTTCGTAACCGATACCGTTAGAGGCACCTGTCACGACAGCCAAGGGCCGGGTCAACGAACTGTTTATAACCATCTAAAATCCTCTGTAACTGGTTCACGCTCGTTTGTTTAGGCTTGCTTCTCTGTGTACCCGACAATCTTTGTCCACTGTGGGCTTTCAACTTTTACAATGCTAGGGAGGTAGGAGTGCGATCGCATCTTTCCCAGGACATAAGCTTTTAGGCGTTTAAAGACGGTATAACCGAAAACCAACTTCATGTAATTAGTGTAAAAATGCCTGCATAGAATCAACTCAGAGAAAGAGCAAATAGAGAAATTACAGAAAGCCTTAAAAAACGCATAGAATGGGAATTTTATATCAAAAATTATGATTTTATTACTGACTGATGCAATAAACTATAGCAATCCTAAATTATTTGCATAATTATTTAGGATTGCTATATATGTAGAAAATGCGCGTAGATATGACTAATAACTCTTTTGATAATTATTGGGGAGCCGCCATTATCGGGCGCTAAATCGGATGCGATGAGAGACGGGAGATGGAAGAGGGGAAATTGACTCGGAAGATTAATCCTGGGCTAAAAACATTTATCTCTGGTGGAACGGGCAGGAGGCTTGCCCAGGGATAACAGTGGCTGATGTCAGTTATAACTGAGATCTTGCACCATTCTCAATTAGCCTTTTAGGAACAGGCTTTTCGGCCTGTTCCACAAGAAAATTTATCTTTTGTGGAACGGGCCGGAGAGCCCGTTTTTGAGAATGGTGCAAGATGTAAGTTATAACTGAATCTCAGGCACTGTTCTCAATCAGACCCAATCAACCTGGTAACAGCGACGAAAAATTTCAGATACCAGGTCGATCGCGCAGCAAGAAACCAAGCGGAGGACGCCAAGAGTGTAAGATGTCAGTTATCACGAATAGTTTCTGTTGGCGATTGCCCGACGGCACCGAAAATTGAAAATCTATGACAGCCAATTGCTGATTCTGCTGGCTTCATGTTATAGTGGTTTTCCAAGAATTAAATTCGGTTGCGTAGTTTGTTGGTGTTTATTTACAAGCGTCTCTCCGAATCTAAGTCTCTGCACCCTAATGATTCTGGAGATTTTATGTCGATTTACGTGGGTAATCTTTCATATGAGGTAACATCAGACGACCTCAACGAAGTATTTGCCGAGTACGGTACTGTAAGCCGCGTCCAAGTGCCAATGGACCGGGAAACAGGCAGGATGCGGGGTTTTGCTTTTGTGGAAATGGCAAGCGAGGCAGAAGAAGCAGCAGCCATCGCAGCTTTAGACGGTGCTGAGTGGATGGGCCGTGACTTGAAAGTCAACAAAGCCAAACCTCGCGAAGACAACAAACGCCCGGGTGGCGGCGGCTGGGGCGACAAAGATCGCTCTTCACGCGGACGCTACTAAACTTTGACACTGAAAATTTGAGTTTTGGTAGTTGACGGCAGGTGCGAATGCTGCTTTTTTTTCGGGTTGTTCGATCGACCTATCAAATAAAACTCCCAAACCTCTCGCATCAGTTTTGCCCCCTCCTTCGAGGGGGCTTTGTTTTTGGCGCCAAATCCCGCGAGGTACGTCTGCAGTGCAGTTCCCACTCTAGTTCGTGATTCGATACCCTCTCAACTGCTTTTTTTAAGAGGCTGTCGGGATTTCCCGGCTCGACTCCTGTAAACTATCAAACTACAATTAAGCAGCAAGAAAAGTTAGAATAACGGCAAAACTGAATATTGCCCAAAACAGCAAAACTATCTTTACCGAAGATTAGTAGAGAAAACCAGCCGAATATCAGCCAATATCTTGATTTTGCCTCAATAAAGATGTCCAAGGTCTACAGCACGGCGGAACTCATTAAAATCCTCGAAGAAGAGCGCCAAGCCTGCTTGCATGGGCGGCGTCTCAATTTGACTGAAACTCCTGCTACAGGCAACCCCGTGATTGACCGCTTTCTCAAATCTGAGGGAGTTCAGAAGTTCACTGCTTATCAAAATTTTAAGGCTGCCGTGCACGAATACCAGCGGGAACATCAAGTTTCTGGGATTGTCTGGCGGGAAATCGCGGTTAAAGGCAATACTCTACGCTATCCGGCAGTGGATGACGAATTAATAGCTCTACCGATTGATTTGATTACGCTGAAGGCAGCTAAGATTGCTATGTTGGAATTCTGGCAGCAGGTAACTGCCGGGATGGATTTGTATTTAAGCATTAACAGCGGGAAGGATTTTCGATCTATCGAGCCGGTTGATGTAGAGGCTATAGCCCAGCGCACAGAATGGGCCAGTCTCTCGAAGTGGGAAAAGTTGGATTTTCTAGAAATTTTGTTGCAGTTGGGCTGGGGGAAGCCGGAGGAAGCTTATTATAAGCGGGGATGGCCGACCTCGGGCAGTGAGTACATTCACGCCGTCAAACCCGGACAGCGGCCGATTTGTTAATTATTGACACTCCTCGACTATCAGGTACGAGGATTCTTTCTTCGCAGGGATTCCGACGAATTTACCCTCAGAAAGCATCTTGACCGTATGCCCTACGGCTGCAAGTCCTCGAATAAGAACTACTTGTGCGGCTGCAACATCTCGGTCTGTTGTATAGCCACAATTGGAACATGAATGAATACGCTCTGACAGTTCTTTCTTGCCTGTCTCCAAACCACAACTAGGACAAATTTGGCTGGTTTTACGAGCATCTACCTTTTGAAAATACACACCGTATTTAAAACAGGTTTGCTCTAAAATCGCAAAAAACTGTCCCCAGCTTGCATCCAAGCAATGTTTTCCTAGCATAGCTTTAGACAAACCAACCAGGTTCAAGTCCTCGACAAAAACCATCCCCACGTCTTTGCAGAGTTGGTGAGACAATTTCCAGTGCCAATCTTTTCTACAGTTAGCGACGTACTCATGCAATTTGGCAACTTTCTTCTGGGCTTTTTTCCAATTATTTGAGCCTAACTTTTTCCTACTGACACGTTTTTGCAGCAATTTAAGCTTGCACTCTGCATCAGCAAAAAACTTTTGGCGTTTAACTAAAAGACCATTGGAAGTTGCTATGAAGTTAGTTAATCCAACATCAACGCCTAACGCTTCACCGTGTGGCATAACTGACGGTACGGAAACATCCCATTGCAGGGTTAGCATCACGTACCAACCACTTGCCTTGCGAACTATTCTCGCTTGCTTAATATTTGCGCCATCAGGGATAGGACGCGATTGATGAAATTTAACGAACCCAATCTTAGGGAGTTTTAGTACCCCGTTGTTGACAGGATTGACACCCAGTTGCGGAAAAACAAAAGATCGCATTGCTCCCGCTTTTTTGAAACGAGGGAAACCGTGCTTTTGCTCCCACATACTCACGAACGCTTTTTCAAGCCTTCTCAAGGTTTGCTGTAGAACGTGTACGGCGACGGCACACAAAGCAGGTATGTTTGCCCTAGCTGCGGTTAAGCTTTTGCACTGACTGGCATAAGTTGGGCGCTTTGTTTCTGCCCGAATGATGAACTCAGAACGGATAGAACAAGCGTTAACTTGGCAACTGCGAGACTGAAACCAATGCTTGCGCTCTGCTAGCGCGTAGTTATAGACGCAGCGACACTGTTCCAGCCAATCTTCAAAGAAGGCTACTTGTGCTGCGGTTGGTTTCAATTTGAACTCGTAAGTTAAGTTAAACATTTTTTCTATCCTCCTGCCCTAATTATAGTGTCGTGACTAAGGGCTAACTCGATTATTCACAAGTCTTAATTAAAGTCGCCCTATAAGGGCGAGGCTTGCACCCAGATCCTTGGTCAGTAGTCAGTAGTTACTGATTATTGGGAGATATTCAAAACAAATAACAAATAACAATTGGCAATTGGCAATTGCCAACTGCCAACTGCCAACTGCCAACGGTCAACGGTCAACTGTCAACTGACATCTGACAAAGCATCAAGCCAAACCACTGATTTGGATCTGTCCAAACCTGCACTGGCATTAAACCCCGCTGCGAAAGTTCTTTTTTTACCGTATTGAGATTAAACTTGCGCGATATTTCGCTGCGGATAGTTTCTCCCGCTGCAAATTCAACCGTTAAATTGAGAGAACGCAAGTGCACTGTTTGCGCTTTTTTACTTTTCAAGTGCATTTCAATTTGACATTCCTCTTGATTGTAAAAAGCCCAATGCTCGAACTGTGCTAAATCAAAATTTCCCTCATATTTTCGATTTAAATGTCGCAGCATATTCAAGTTGAATGCTGCCGTTACTCCTTGACTGTCATCGTATGCAGGCTCTAAAATATCCTTAGATTTGTCCAAGTCAATACCCAGCAAAAAATACTCTCCCGGCTGCAGTGCACCGACAATTTGCGAGAAGAATAAATCGCATTCTTGAGCGTTGAGATTGCCCAGGGTACTGCCGAGAAAACAAATCATTCGGGTTGGCAACGGCGACGGTGCAATTTTAGCTAAGGCTAATTCGTAAGTGCTGACAAGTCCGTGAATCTGGAGCGACGGATAATCGGCCAACAGTTGACAAGCGCTGCTTTCTAAGATAGTAGGACTGATGTCGATCGGCAAATAATGCAGGGGATATTCCAGTTGACTGTAAGCATCAAGGAGAATCCGAGTTTTGGTGGAACTGCCGCTGCCGAGTTCGACGATTTGGCAAGGGCCCGTTAAATTGGCGATCGCCCCCGCGCACCCCTGCAAAATTGCCGTCTCAGTGCGTGTCAGGTAGTATTCCGGCAACTGGCAAATCAACTCAAACAGCTTCGAGCCGCGATCGTCGTAGAAATACTTTGGAGGCAGGGATTTGGGGGTTTGAGTCAACCCGCTAACTGCATCGCTGCCAGCATTGATTTCTGCGGGTGTCAGTGCCGCAGCGCTCACCAGCCGCTCTAAATGCAGTCGGTTTTCCTTCGTTGAGGCTGAGTTTGTCGTGTCGGACAGTCTTGGGGATTTCATAAAGTAATTTTTAGATGCACACATGGGTATATCACGCAGTCGCTTTGCCAAATATCGCGCTCACGTCAGATTTTTCAGGTTACTCTCCGTTCTGTATTGTCTCACCCGATGGCGATCGCATCCACAATTAAAACTTAAATAAAACTTAAAAATTAGCAACTAAAATTATAAAAAACTTCACAAAAGTTTTTTATTTTAATATTTTTACCCGATCAAAGCTTTAGCATTTCGCAAACAAATTTGTCCCTAATTCCCCATCAATCCTTTTATATGGTATCCGTAAAAGAACCGTTATAAGTTAGTAGGGAGGACTTTAGTCCGAGCGAGTGTATTGAGGACTTTAGTCTTCACTAAGAACCAAGGAGCGCACGGAGCCGTGCACTCGATAATTATAATGAAATAGCGAACTACTTAGCGCAGCGAAAACCAGCAATAATTTGCCGCACGCCCGGATAGTACCAATTCCGAAAGGTCGATCGCAGTGCCTGCGGAAAAGTCGCCCAACTCCCCCCTTTCAAAACCCGGTGTTCTCCATCAAAATAAACTTGAGAATATCCCCTGTAAGGATAACTTTCAAATCCCGGATAGGCGTCAAAGGTTGAAGCAGTCCACTCCCAAACATTGCCCAACATATCATAGCAGCCGATCGCACTTGCTCCTTTAGGAAAGGCATCAACTGGCGAGGTATTGGCAATATTATTGCCGTGATTGCACAGGCTGCCGTTGGGCGGTTCTTCTCCCCAAGGATAGATGCGATATGTTTGATTTGTGGCATCCCAACTTGCCGCTTTTTCCCATTCGGCTTCCGATGGTAAACGCTTGCCGATAAAGTTGCAGTAAGCTTCGGCTTCGTACCAACTCACGCCGCAGACTGGATGGTTGTTGAAAGCTTGATTTTCTGACCAGTAAAGCGGTTGAGAGACGGCTTCGCCTTGCAGCCATTTCCAGCCGTCCGCTGACCACCAATCAGGGTTTTGATAGCCGCCGGATTCCATGAAATCTCGGTATTCACCACAAGTGACGGGATAGCGATCGATCGAGTATGCTTCTAAATAACATAGGTGGCGCGATCGCTCATTATCCAAAGCCTCAGCAGCATCGCTTCCCATGTAAAATTCCCCGCCCGGAATTTCAATCGCCGAATCGGTAATTGGGTATCGGGAATTGGGAATTGGGAATTGGGCATTGGGCATTGGGCATTTCTGCTGCTTTATTCCTCTCTGTTGTAGAGAATTAATCCGTGTATCCCTGTCAAAATCCGTGTCGTGCCTTCCTTCCTTCTTCCTGTGCATTTGCAACACGAAAGCAACAGTTTCGCAGTGCTGACTTTCGTGCTGAATAATAAACCGCCAGAGACGTTCTTGCTCGTCGATCGGCGCTACTTCCAAATAATCTAACAGCTTTTTTCTCACCGCGTCCAGATATAATTCAACTTCAGGTAACGTCGGCAGAAAAACCCGTTGTTTTTTCGGCAAAATATCAGCAGCAAACAGTTGGTGATACTGAGGAAACACAGGTTCCAACCCAGCACATCGCTGCAACAGCCACAAATCCTCAGTATAAGCAATGTGACCTAAGTGCCAGCCAACTGGACTGAAATCAGGATGAGCTTGACGGCAAAAAGTATCATAATCGATGTCTGCAAATAGCTTGAAAGTGCCGCGGCGACACTGCTGCAAATCGCGATAAATTGCCTCTCTACAAGATTGGATAGATTTCGATATCACGCTCTACTCCGGTACTGATAATGCTCTGGACTGGGCACTCGTGCCAATTGCCAGCAAATAAAGGTTCAGAAGCAATAATGACAGAATTCGGGAAATTTAAATCGTCTCGCAGCCAATAGAGGGAAGGAGGGGTTTTTTGGGAAGCAAAGCGAGAGGCAACGAGCTGGTGTCCGTCGCTGATAATTATATTAGCTGAAAATTCTACTTGGTGAACGTTTGCTAGCTCTGCCAAAGTTTTCAGCGAGTTTTGCAAAGCAGCTTGTATGGTCAGATTTCCGGCGGTCAATTCATTGACAAACAAGGCGAAGATATGCTCTGAGTCTGTAGTACCGTTAATTGATTGATACAGGGTATCGCTGAGCCGATCGCGAATTGGTCTGTAAAGAGTTTGCCGAAAATTCTTCACGAAGCCGTTGTGTACGAACAGCAGGCGATCGTTCTGAAACGGCTGACAGTTGCTCAAATCTACAGCTTGTCCTGAAGTTGCACTGCGAACATATCCGATCGCGCATCCAGATTCAACGAATCGACTGATACTCGGAAGGTTAACGTCGCTCCAAATTGGCTGTACATTTTTATAGGTAAACGGGTCAGTATCTAGGTGCGGGTGATACCAACCAATACCAAAACCGTCAGCATTGAGTAGGCCAGAAGTCATTTCGCGGGGCTGGTAACTCTGCACAATTAGAGAATGTTCCGGCTTGTACAGAATAGCATCAAGTAAAATCGGCTCACCGAGGTAGCCCAGCAAACGGCACATAAAATTTTTGCAGCAATTTGATTAGGATCGCGAATTAAATAACTTACAATTTTAATTGTTATTGTGGGATGGGCGTCCCGCCCGTCCTTTTTGGACGG
>NZ_JAUBTU010000101.1:0-25427 GCF_036705085.1 Microcoleus sp. B6-A1 | reverse complement strand
ACTCCAACACCTCCAACTCCAACACCTCCAACTCCAACACCTCCAACTCCAACACCTCCAACTCCAACACCTCCAACTCCAACACCTCCAACCCCAACACCTCCAACTCCAACACCTCCAACTCCAACACCTCCAATACCTCCAACACCTCCAATACCTCCAACACCTCCAACCCCAACCCCAACACCAACACCTCCAACACCAACCCCAACACCTGCTGGAATTACCGTTAATCCTGTAAGTGGATTAATCACCACAGAATCAGGGGGAACAGCAACATTTGATGTCACACTCAACAGCCAACCTACTGCTGATGTCAAAATAGATTTAGAAAGTTCCAATACAGCAGAAGGAACAGTTTTACCTGTATCGCTGACTTTCAATCCGGGTAACTGGAATGCAGCGCAAACGGTGACGGTAACAGGTGTTAACGACAATGTTGCTGACGGCAATAAACCTTACACGATTGTTACTGCCCCTGCTGTTAGTACGGACAACAATTATAGCGGCTTAAATGCAGCCGATGTCGCTGTTACCAATAATATCCCAGCCAGAGACTTAGCTGAAAACACTGCAAGTACAGCCAAGGAAATCAATGCAGCTTCTAGTTTCAGAAATTACCCCGATGCAGTCA
Source organism: Microcoleus sp. B6-A1 (assembly GCF_036705085.1). Classification (NCBI taxonomy): domain Bacteria; kingdom Bacillati; phylum Cyanobacteriota; class Cyanophyceae; order Oscillatoriales; family Microcoleaceae; genus Microcoleus; species Microcoleus sp. B6-A1. The sequence goes on along the minus strand of NZ_JAUBTU010000101.1, from coordinate 24,793 downwards.
GCACTAACGATCCCGATTACTACGAATTCACTTTAGGTGCTCAAAATGACTTCAATTTGTCAGTCAACGGAGTCAATCAAGATGTCAAAATAGAATTGCTTGACAGCAGTCAAAATGTCATTTCAACTGCACAAGATTCTGGCATTGCATCAAAGTCAATTAACCGCGTTTTGGAACACGGCACTTACAAGGTGCGAGTTTCTTCAGTTAATAGTGTAGAAACTCCCTACAATTTAAACTTGTCTGTTATACCTCGTCTTCAAGGTGTCACAACCACAGGATATGAAGGCCCGGCCTTCACAGCTTCGCAGCCAGTTGCAAGTCCCCAAAACAATTCTGGAAGCAGCAACAATCTAATCAATAACAATCTATCAAGTACCCGGTTCGAGAACTCTTTCATATCTTCAGTGCTTTCTAGTCGTATTGGTGGCAACAACAATGACCTAGAATATTTTGGTAGTTTTGACGCCAGCGGCAACGACCCCTATCCCGAGCATAAGCGCGATGCAAGTGTATCCAGTAAACTGATCAATCTGGATAAATTCCGCGCCGCACCGCGTTTTTCCGGTATTGACGGCAGCGGTTTCTCTGTAGCGATATTAGATACTGGCATCAACTTAGATCACCAATTCTTTGGCCCTGATACTGACTCTAACGGCATCGCCGATCGCATCGTTTATAACTACGATTTTGCCGACGGCGACGCAGATGCAAGCGACCAAGACGGACATGGATCGAACATTGCTAGCATTATTGCCTCCCAAGACCCAACCTATACAGGGATGGCACCTGGGGCTAATATTATCGACCTCAAGGTGAGAAAGGATCCTCCAGCTAATGTAGGAGACGAAATTAATAAGTTTCCGTTTGTAGAACAAGCTTTGCAGTGGGTATTGGAAAATGCAGACGCTCAAAACATTGCCAGCGTTAATATGGCATTCGGCAGCGGTGAAAGTTATTCCAGCGCTATTTCACTCTACGGAATTGGAGATGAACTGGCAGCATTGGCTGCAAAGAATATCATTGTTGTCTCTTCATCAGGAAACCGTTACTACGAGTACCAGAATAATCCAGGTGTCAACTACCCTTCAGCCGATCCCAATTCCCTATCTGTCAGCGCGGTATATAACTCCAACATTGGTAGTTTTCAGTATGGAAATTATTTTGGCGATGCGATCGCAAATACCACTGCTGCCGATCGCATAGCTCCATTTTCTCAGCGTAACGGGGCATTAACCACAGTGTTTGCTCCGGGGGCACCCATCACCGGGGCTGGGGCTGGCCTACCTGGCGAGTTCACAACCCCCTCTGGCGCTCCCATAAACATTTATCACGGTAGCAGTCAAGCTACAGCCCACATTGGGGGCATTGCAGTGTTAGCCCAACAGTTAGCACAGCAAGAATTAGGCCGCCGACTGACACCAACCGAGTTCGCCAATCTTTTGAAAGCAACCGGTGTCACTATCAATGACGGCGACGACGAAGACGACAATGTTACCTATACCAATTTTGATTACAAGCGCGTCGATGTGATGGCTTTGGCCCAAGCTATTATCGGCAATCGCCCCCCACAAGAGAAAATTCACCTGGGCTCCCGGTACACTGCTCTCAATGTAGACGTTCCTAACGTCTACACGGACCCGGATGGCGACCTACTCACCTACACGCTAACCCAGACTGACGACAGCTCATTACAGAGCAATCCGAACAGCAGTTGGCTTGGATTGTCGTTTAACTCTGCCGCAAACACCATCCAGTTCACCGGAACTCCCCCAAGCAACTGGGGAAACTTCTACGCTAAGTTAACAGCAACAGACCCTGATGGTGCGTGTGCCAGCCAGATCATCCACATAGTGAACAGAGGAGATGGCTGGGTCATCGACGGTTACATTTCTGGGGCGACAGTCTTCCTAGATGCCAACAAAAACGGCATCAAAGATACCAACGAACCATCCACCATTACCGATGCAAGCGGTAAATATAATCTCAATATTGCCTTCGAGACTTTCGACACCAACAAAAACGGAGAAATCGACCCATCAGAAGGTAATTTAGTTGCTACTGGAGGTACTGACACCGCCACTGGCTTGCCCCTAGAAACGCCAGTCACCGCACCACCAGATTCTACTGTTGTCACCCTCTTAACCAGCTTAGTCGCCGACTTAATCGATAAAGGAGTTGCACCCGAAGCAGCACAATCTCTGGTCAAATCTGCTCTGGCGATTCCCGCTGAATTTGACCTGACTAGCTTCGACCCCATAGAAGCCACCAACAACAATGTACCGGGCGGTGTCCAAGTCTTAGCAGAAATGGTGAAAGTCCAAAACTTCATCACTCAAACTAGCGCTTTGATCGACGGTGCTTCCAGCGCAGCCAATACCGATATTGTCAAGGCTGTTGTCAGTGCAATTACGACTTCAATTCAATCGGGTACAGTTTTAAACCTGAGTTCTTCAGCAGCTTTAGAACCAATAATTCAGCAAGCAACAACTCAAATTCAGCAAATTGACTCGAATTTCAACAGTCAACAAGTCACCCAAATTATCTCGCAAGTTGCGACTGTAATGGCAACAGCCAATCAGCGCATTGATGCCGCTGTCTCCAACCCAACAGGAACATCCATTCCTGAAGCAGTAGCCCGCGTCCAACAAGTAACTTTGGGCGCAACAACTCAAGACTTCAAAGCAGTCGGTGCGGGAACTAAGACAATTTCCCAGGTAGTTACTGAGAATACTGGTGCTGCTTTAGATACCAAAATTCAAGCTGTGATATTACCTGCTGGGATTGCGACTCCTGTTGTCACCGGCGATGCAGATTTGGGCAGCAATTCCCCCGATCGAATTCTCGGTACGAATGGCGACGATATCCTGACTGGCGACAGCGCGAATAATGTTTTGATGGGCATGAGGGGCAATGATTCCCTCGACGGCGGGGTGGGGAATGACACTCTTTTCGGCGGCAAGGCGAACGATACTTTACTCGGAAGTAGCGGTGATGATGCCTTGTTTGGCAATCGCGGTGCTGACATTTTGAACGGCGACGATGGCAGCGATATTCTGCTGGGAGGTAACGGTGATGATTTGCTGACTGGCGGCTTGGGAAGTGATAGTTTGACGGGAGGTGATGGCAATGATAAATTCTTGCTATCTAGCAATTCTGGTATCGATATTATCTTGGATTTTGAAGATGGTAAAGATTTGCTTTCTCTAGGCAACAATCTTACTTTCTCCCAACTGTCCTTTACTCAAGAAAACAGTACAACTTTCATCCGTTCCTCAGTAAACGGAGAAATTTTAGCTGCTCTCAATGGGGTGAGTGCCAGTCTCATTAATGTCGCAGATTTTGGCTCTATCTAATAGCAAGGAGTCGCACATAACCGTAGTTATGTGCGACTCTCCGAGATTGGGGCTAATACTTTAGATGCAGAAAGTAGATCTACTTACCAGCAATCGTTAAAAATTCCACTCAATCTCCGGGATAAGGCCAGACTGGGGCGCAGACATATTCAGTAAAACTATATCTATATTGCCACTGTGTTCACAAATAAAGATGGCTATAGTTATACTTACTGATTTTGGCTTGGCAATTAAGTGGGATTCAATACCCGCTCAATTGCCGCTCAATACCCTCTTGCTGCTAAATGCAAAGCGGGTTATGGCGAAGAATTCTCGGAGGAATTATGATGAACCTAAATTTAGATACTATTTTCTCATCGCTGATGAACCCTGCCCTGAACGAGTTTCAGGCTTGGGTTTTGCAAAACCCGGAAGAAACTCTCAGCAAAACCATGCTACCCGCGATCGCCCTGATTGAGGGTTTGATTGCCAACGAACCCACCTATTTGCAGATAAAACGGCTGGCTTTCGGAGCGAACTTTTGCTGCGCGGGGCAAGTCGTGATGGGAGAGTTTGCAACGCTGGAAAAAGCACTCACATCGCCCCAGGCGCGCGGCTGGCGGCTGGGTACATCTGTACTTGATGCCGATCGCGCGCCCAACCAAGATGTCGGCGGCAGAAACCTTTTCCTGCTGTCTTTGTCCGATCGCGCCACTGATGGTAGCAGCAACCACGCAGCATTCCGAAGCTGTATGCAGAAATATCTATTCAACAGTGCGACAACGGATCGCCAAGGGGACGAAATCGCCCGACGGTTGCTGCTGAGGCTAGCTGCAGATTATGCCGAGATGTCGCACGGTGCGGGGGGAGCGTTTTTTACCGATGTCAAGCGGGGTTGGATGGGATTTTTAGTCCGATACCTGCACTACGTCATCTTTGGGATTAATCCAGACGATTCAGAGTCGATCGAACTTCTCACCGAATTGCATTACACCCGCCAAAGCCCGCTGCACTACTTCGCAGTCATCGGGAACCTGCTGCAAAGCCTGAACCTCTTTGGACACGGGGATTTGTCCACTCTAATCGAGCGTGCAGCGACTATCTATGAAAATTCCCCAGCCTTAGCCGACTTCGAGGAGAGCTCGGAAAACAACGGCATGACTAAGCGGGAATTGGCAAAGCTGATGACATCGATTATGGGGATAGCGGGACTGCAAGGCCCCCTGCACCTAGGTTACACGGCAATGGGATACCGCCCTCTCCCCGCCTATAAAGGACAGCAGACGGCCGAAATTAACCCGACTGATTTTTGGGATCGGCTCGATTTGGACGATCGCCAGTCGATCGAGCTGTTCCTCCTGGAATGCGCCCGCCTCTGGGCCCCCGTCAGCGCCACGCACCGAGTCGCGACAGAGCCTTTCACCGCAACGGTAGCGGGCAAAGAGCGCACTTTCCCCGCCGGAACCAAGGTACTGATACCGCTCAGTTTGGGGCTGCTAGACGAGGGTTTCTGGGGCTCTACGGTATACGAATTCAATGCTAAGCGCGAGAATCTGTGCCCTTTTCATATGGGTTTTCATTCGGTGGGCGATCGGAGTGCGGGACGGATTTGCCCAGCTAAAGACATAGCACTCAAGATGCTGGTGGATGTCGTGAGTACGGTAGGCAAAGTGCGACGAGCTTCTGAGCCGAATTTGCGGCGGTAATTAATCCAAAAGCTCGCATCAGATAGCGGTTGAAACTGAGATCTTACACAATTCTCAAGAACAGGCAAGATTCCTGTTCCACAAGAAATCAAGTTTCTTGTGGGGTGTCCCGCCCGCCCTTGAAAAACTTATTGGCAATGGTGCAAGATCTCAGTTGAAACCGCACGCCACACAAACTATCGATCGATCGACTAAGAAATGCAGGGGGTATCTAATAGGAAACCAAAACACAACTATTTTGAGGATAAATAATACCATGTTAATCGAACAAAAGCAACTAAAAGACATCGCGAATTGGATGAAAGTAGAACATCCAGCCGAGTTACCTGAAGTCCTGCAAGGTATCTTTTTTATGGACGGGAATGTTTTACCAGACCATTGTCTGACGATGCACAGTTCAGACTGGAATGCTGACCAACTGACGTTATTGCTGCGCGTTTTTGACCCTGTTATCTGGACATTTCATTCATCAATGGCGGGACGGATGTTACTTTATTTAGTTAAATTTTCTCGTTTCAGCTACTTGTTCCGATTCTCGGATGCAACTTTGCAGCACGGACACATTACGCCGATAGTGTTTGGATGGTCTGTGCCGCAGTGGCTTGTAGATTTTTTGATCGATCGAGATCCGAACACTCCGAATGGAGATATCTGGCATCGCACAAACTCGTTTTTCGGCAGACCTGCTGAGAGCGGATATATACTTCGCAGGGTTGTAGACAAAGATGGGAACTACACATCAGCGTTTCCAGATATGCTGTCTAAAGTGGAGAGTGATTGTTTAATCATTGCCCAAGAGTGAAAATATTTAGGGAAACTACAAAACCCGCTTAATTAGGCGGGTTTTGTCGATCGAAGTGGCGGGAATAGTCGCCTTCATGGCATCATAGAAACTTGTCCCTCACATCATTGAAATCGATGACCCCTCAAAACTCCCCTGTTTCCCCCGTCACTTGGAAAGAAGACCGAGTTCTGCTAATTGACCAAAATCGGCTACCGAAAGAATACGGTGTAGTCGAAATTAGCCGCTGCGAAGATATGGCTGAGGCGATTAAAACTATGATAGTCCGAGGAGCTCCGGCGATCGGGGTAGCAGCAGCTTACGGGATGTATTTGGGGGCGCGAGAAATCGAAACGGGCGATCGTACCGAGTTTTTTACTAAACTAGAACAAGTTGGCGAGTTATTGCGATCGACTCGTCCCACTGCAGTTAATTTGTTTTGGGCAATATCGCGAATGCTCAAAACTGCCGAGAGAACTAGCGGTTCTGTCGAACAAGTGCAACAAACTTTGTTAGAAATGGCCAAAACCATTCAAGCAGAAGACTTGCAAACTTGTAAAGATATCGGCGACAAAGGTTTAGAAGTTCTGCCAGCTACACCCGAAAAATTGAACTTACTAACTCACTGTAATGCCGGTGCATTAGCAACAGCAGGTTACGGTACTGCTTTAGGTGTATTTCGTTCTGCTTGGCGAGAAGGAAGACTCGGAAGAGTTTTTGCAGACGAAACTCGGCCCCGTCTCCAAGGTGCAAAACTGACCACTTGGGAATGCGTCCAAGAAGGAATTCCCGTCACATTAATAGCCGACAATATGGCCGCTCACTGCATGAAACTCGGCATGATTCACGCCGTAGTTGTGGGTGCAGACAGAATCGCTGCTAACGGCGACGCGGCCAATAAAATTGGCACTTACAGTTTAGCAATTGTTGCCAAAGCTCACAATGTCCCGTTTTTTGTCGCCGCCCCTCTGTCAACAATTGATTTTGAACTTTCCGATGGGAGCAAAATCCCCATTGAAGAACGCGATCCAGTTGAAATGTATCAAGTTGGAACTACGCGAATTTGTCCTGTGGGAGTAGAATTTTACAATCCCGCTTTTGACGTAACTCCGGCGGAATTAATATCGGGAATAATCACAGAACACGGCACGGTTGCTCCTTGGGCCTTGCAACAGTTTCAGGCAAAACAATTAGTTTAATTATATGTTTCTCAACTGCTCATTCCACATGGTTTCTGTGAAATTAAGCAGGATTTATAGCAGCAGCAACTGGCAGATCAAAGTTGCGATCGCATCTCTAACTCTGCCATTTGTTTTCAGTCCAGTCTCGGAAGCTCAAGTTTCACAAACGCTTAAACCTAAAGAATCACAAGCGAAAAATTTTGTGGGTTCGATGAATAAAGCTCAGCAAGTTTACTATGCTGAAAAAGCAGGTTTTACAAGTTCTGTTTCCAATCTATTGGTTTATATGGGTTTCCAAATTAAACCTGCCGCAGCAAATTATAGCTACTCGATCGGCATGATGAAAAAAGGTGCTGTATTTAACTACGGAGTATCGAAGCAAGCTAATCTCAAAAGTTTTGTAGGGGGAGTCTTTTTGGTGGGAAACAAGACCCAAACAATCTTGTGTCTAAATGTTGCTCCTGGCAAGACTAAACCAGCTAATCCAACTAATATCAAAGGGGTTTTAGCCTGCGGTGCTAATACAGCCCAAGTTACTCAATAAATTATGTCTAATTTACTGGGTAATTTAGAAAATAACTGGATAGTAAATGCAGATTTAGCTAAGCAATTGCTGGAACAAGAAGCTACTTTACTAGATGCTCGCGCACCTATTTTAAAGTGGTTTTGTCGTCTCCCGCCAGCTATTGCCGTAACTTGGCAGGAATTTTCTCAATCGCACTTTCCCCACAAAGGAAAAATTATCGAAAATAACACTGTTTTAACTCAAAAACTGCAAGCAATTGGTATTTGTCAAGACAAACCTGTGATAGTGGTTGCCGATTCCGTGAAAGGGTGGGGCGAAGACGGGCGAATTGTCTGGATGCTGCGGACTTTGGGACAGGAAAAAGCTGTTTTTGTAGATGGAGGATATCGGGCTTTAATCAAAGCTGGAATTTCTCAAGTAAAAAGTCCAAACAATCCACCGCAAACAGGAGATTTTGTAATATCTCGCCCCTCGAATTGGGAAATTAAACAGGATGATTTAAAAGCTATTTTAGGCAATGATAATTTAGTCATTATCGACGCCAGAGAGCCACGAGAATATGCAGGTAAAACGCCTTACGGAGAAAAGCGGGGCGGCCACATTCCCGGTGCGGTTCACCTCTATTACAAACAGTTAATGGACAAACAGGGAAAAATGCTGGATCGGGGGGAAATTGTCGCTATTTTGCAGCAAAAAGGAGTTTCGCAGTCCACTCAAATTGTGAGTTATTGCTCCGGGGGAATTCGCTCTGCATGGTTGACTTGTGTCTTGACAAATGTGGGATTTAATGCTAAGAATTATGCAGGTTCAATGTGGGAATGGTCGGCGTCGCCAGCAGATAGCTATCCCCTGACAAAAAATTAAAACTAGCAATTAGAAATTAGTCGTAGGGTATGTCAGTCGTAGGGTGCGTCAGAAGAGAGTCTCTCAATTACCGATAAAAGAAACCTAGCTGACGCACCTTACTAAGCCAATTAGTCGTAGGGTGCGTCAGAAGAGAGTCTCTGAATTATCGACAAAAGAACCCTAGCTGACGCACCCTACTGAAGCCAAAACCCCAATGATTCTAATGGGAATTTAACCTTGACAAACGGGCGAGTTTCAGGTTGAGATTCTCAACCGACTTGTTCGATATACTGAGCGAGATCGTCACGCAGGCGGCTGAGTTCGGCTTCGGTGGTCACGCGCACACGATCGTCCCGAACCGTAATCAGCACTTTCGCAGCAAAAGGAGTTGGCCAGATATTCGGGTTGCAGAAAACTTCCAAAAATACATCTCCTGCATACCGATATTCCATCGGTTTTTGGGGAGAAGCTTTAGCGCCAGCGGTTTTGGCTGCTACAGCTTTCAAGCTTTCCATCAAAGCTGCAATCTCGCTTTGCAAATCCCGCGCGGCTTGCGGGGAAAAGCTAAAGGAGACAGAACCTTCGACTAAATTCAGTGTCAGCGGAGAAAGAGACATGGGCAATGAAATTTAACATACAATAGTTAATGATAAAATATACAATAACCTAAAAGAAGTACCTGCAAGCAAAATTGGGCAGCGAAACTGCTATTAATTAAAATTTGTCTCAAGAAGCTAGGCTAAATTAATGAATATAAATCTAGTTGCCAGCTAGATTCAGCAATACTTTTAACCTTTTAGGACTTGATAAGCTTTAAACTAGAAACCAGAAAACTTGACGGCAGATAGAGGAGATTTTATGGTTGCCGATAACCGTTCCGAAGTCCGCAAGGTTTTAATAATTACCTTATTGCTAAATTTGCTGGTGATGGCAATTAAAGCAGCCGTGGGATGGCTGACTGGTTCCCTCAGTTTGCTGGCAGATGCTTTGCACAGCGTCACGGACAGCGCTAATAATATTTTAGGATTGGTAACTAATCATTATGCCAATCCGCAGCCCGATCGCGATCATCCCTACGGACACCAAAAATTTGATGCTCTCGGAGCTCTGGGAATTGCTGCTTTTCTGGGAATTGCCTGTTTTGAAATTCTCAGCGGTGCTGTCGAAAGGCTGATTAACGGGGGTAAAGTTGTCAAAATATCGCCAAATGAACTGTGGATTTTGTTGATTGTACTGGGAATTAATATTTTTGTCACTTTTTACGAGCGCAGGGTGGGAAAACGTCTCGGTAGCGCGATTTTAGTGGCTGACGCTCAGCACACGATGAGCGATGTTTGGGTGACAATTATGGTCATCGGCGGGTTGATTGGTGTTTGGCAAGGGCAGGTTTGGAATATACCTCAACTGCAATTTCTGGATGTGTTTTTGTCTTTTCCTGTGGCTGTTTTGGTATTTAGCAGCGGTTGGAAGGTTTTAAGGGAAAATCTGCCTTGGTTGGTGGATGAAATGGCGATCGCACCGGAAGTTATTCACGCGATCGCGATCGATGTACCGGGGGTTGTCAACTGTCACTCGATCGCCTCCCGTGGCGTTGTAGGGCGTCAAGTATTTATTGATATGCACATGATTGTGGATGCTGTCGATGTAGAAACAGCTCACCGGATTACAGAAGAAGTAGAAGCCCGTTTGGAAGAACGTTTCAGCCCTGTACGCATCTTAATTCACGTTGAGCCGCCGGCTTACCATTCCGACCAAATTAGCTACGATTCTGAAAAATGAAGGCACAACCAGTGATTTTGACACGGAGATACGGATTAATTCAAGAATCGGGAAAGTATTTTTACTTACCGCAATTCCTCCAATTTTTTAAATCCTATCAATCGGGTTAGAGCGATCGCACTTAATTTAGTAGCAGTTTTCCACAGGAAAAAGGGGTTTTTCCACAGAAATCGGCAAGTTTTCCACAATAGCTTTGATAATTATCGAGCAAAAGACTATTGGTACAAGTTCCGAGTTTTTTGGATTTCTACGGCCATTTTCGGTCGCAAGTCCCAAGGTAGCAGAATTTCGACTTCTGAACCCAAAGCGCCCAACCACCTCCGGGTCAATTGTTGATCTATTGGCTATGGAAGGTTCGGGTAAATTGAAAAAGGGGGAAACTGCTAGGGTTCGTGGTCTGCCCATAGGTCGTGCGGAAGTCACGAATGCCGTCGGCGGTAAGTTCACCCATCTAACTTTGGTAAGTTTCATCCCATAACCAAGTCTAAATCACCAACCGCATCAGCCCCGGATCAATGACCTCCCGTTAGTCTAAAATCTCCTGATTTGTTTTTGGGCTATATTAGGCATATATTCCGCATTTATCTATAAAATAGTACATAGACACCTCTAATTATTCAGGTTGAGCTATGGATGATGCGTACAATATCCGAGAGGCTAGAAAGGGGTTTGGTAGGATGCAGAAACTCATTCTTCAATCGCTATATTTATCCTCTGAACCCATAAAAAAATTTACTTCTGTCAAAAGGACATTACTCAATCTTCAGGATAGAGGTCTTGTTCAATTAAAAGATGAGCGGGTTTCTCTAACCGATTTGGGGCAGGCTATTTGTCAAATTTGGCAAGGGCAGAATGATGATGGAGGAGTAGATTTTTCGCCAGAAGCAGAAAGTGAAAGCAAAAAAAAATTATCTAAATTAACTAAAATCAGAGAGGCGAAACTTCAGAAGAGTAATCAGTTCTTAGAGCTTTATAAACAAGGGTTTAGCTATCAGGATATAGGCGATCAGCATGGATTAAGTAGAGAAAGAGTTAGGCAGGTTCTTGATGTCAATCCTGCATTCCATGAATATTTGAAAGAACGTGAAAAAGAAAAAGTTGCTGAAGAAGAAGCGAAAGCCATCGCGGAACAAGAGAAAAACGAACAGTTAAAAAATAACTTTTATTTAAAGAGTTTAGCTGTCCTCTACCCAGAAAGAGTTGCAAAATTATGGGATTATGAAAAGAATGGAGATATCAAACCTGAAGATATTGCTGCTGGGAGTACCAGCAAATTTATTTGGCTTAAATGTCCTATTGATGGACACTCATGGGAAAAAAGACCTAACGATATTAAGACCAGTTGGGATAGGGGGACAAGTGGATGCCCAAAGTGTGCAGGTAGAAAAAAGAAGGCTGAAAAAAATGCTAGTTTAATAGAAGTTTATCCTGAACTGATTAGTCAATACTGGGATTACGAAAAAAATAAAGAACTGGATTTAGATCCAGTCACCCTTTCTTTAGGTAGTAATAAAAAGGCTTGGTTTAAATGCCCCCATGATGGCAATGAATGGCAGGCAATTGTTGCCTCAACAATCAAGCAACAATGGTCAAAGGGTAATGCTGGATGCCGAGTATGTAATGGTACTAATGAAAGAAAGCGAGGGGAATGGGGTCAAGCAAATCCTATTGGGATTGAATTTCCTGATGAAGTTGCTAAGTATTGGTTTTACCAAGCCAATAATGAGCTAGGAATCGATGCTATGAAATTAACAACGGGATCGAGAAAAGAAGCTTTCTTTAAATGTCCTATTGATGGGTATGAGTGGGTAGCAACAATCACTTCCATATCAAAAGGATCTTGGAAAAAAGGAAACAGTGGTTGTCCAGCTTGTAGCGGTAAAATTGCTACTGAAACTACATCATTAATTGCTCTTTATCCTGACTATGTTGATCAATATTGGGATTATGAAAAAAATAATCAACTTGGTTTAGAACCAACAGCATTGACTAAGGGATCTAGCCAAGAAGCTTGGTTTAAGTGTCCACATGATGGTTATGAATGGACAACTCAGATTAATAGTATTACGAGAGCTTCTTGGAGTCGAGGTAATAGCGGATGCGCTCGTTGTTTTGGCTGGTCTTTAGAAGCAATTCGTCAGTTTGTAGCTAGTTTAGAAGTTCATATTCCCAACCTAACTCAGGCTGAACTATATAAAATATTTGAGCAATCAGGTGTTTTAGATACAACGAATACTGACGGACTCAAGATCGTCAAAGATATTATCAAGGGTAAACTGACAGGGCAAAAACTTCGAGATTTAATTCAAGGTAAGCAAATCAAAATCTCTGAGGTTGAGACTAGCTTAGATGAGGATATAAAAGGAGATTCTGAACTAAAGATTGTTGATGAAACCTCTCAAAGTTTTGAAACAAAGGGTGATTCTCCACAACAACTTGATAAATCTAATGAACTGCCAAAAGTAAAAGTACAGAAAAGCCTAGAATTTCTAAGTAGTCAAGTTGTTGCTTCAGCAGATCAAGAGGCGATTGATTTCTTTATTGCTTCTAGGCTTAATCGGATTTGGGCAGAAGTTTTTGAGGATGAATCTGCTGTTGAAGGTGTAGAAGCATTTACCGATGAGGGTTATGGTCGTCAGGTGAGAGATCAATTTCTTGACGAATACAACCAAGCGCGGGATATGCAAATTCCGTCAGGTTGGGCATTCCGCATTAATGGCAAAATTACCCCTCCAAACTTAATGCAGAAGTTAGCGGCGGTACAGCTACGCAATCGAAAGCGGATGTTAAATCTTTCGTTGACAGGAACAGGTAAAACGATAGGTGGTATTCTTAGCAGCCGCATTATTGATTCTCATCTCACAATAATTATCTCTCCATTAGATACAATTCCAAACTGGCATGGAGAAATCAAGCACGTTTTTCCAGATAGTCGAGTAACAATAAAAAATTTCAATCCTCATTGGTTAGAGATTGAGGAGGGACATCACTACATTCTGCTGAATCATGAAATGTTCCAGCAACCCTCAACACCTGCTCACATTCGACAACTGCTAGAACGATACAAAATTGACCTCATCATTGTGGATGAGATTCATCGTTGTAAACATCGTAGTGATGATCCATCTAAACGGCGACAGATGGTTCTTGCACTGATTACGAATGCAACTGAGAACAATCCTGATCTTCATGTGCTGGGAATGAGTGCAACTCCTGTAATTAATAACCTAAAAGAAGGTAAAAGTTTAGTTGAATTAGTAACAGGTATAGAACGATCTGATTTAGGTGAAAAAGCTACGCTTAACAACTGTATGCGTTTACATCAGGCACTTGTTACTCTGGGAATTCGCTCCAGAGTCAAGCCTAAGATCAAAATCAACAGGGTTACGATTCCAGTTAATTGTACTCACTTGGTTGATGAAATGCGAGAAAAAGCTACATCTCTTCTAAAGATGGAGCAAATCCTTACCCGCGCCCGAATTCCAGCGATTTTGAAGGAACTTCAACCAAAAACAATTGTTTATACTCATTACGTTGAGGGCATTGTCGATCAGCTAAAAGAGGCGATCGAGGGAGAAGGATGGACTGTCGGTTTTCACATGGGGGGAGATAAGAGTGGCCGTAACAATTTTATTGATGGCTCTACAGACATTTTGATTGCCAGTAGTGCAATGGCTACTGGTGTCGATGGATTTCAACGAGTTTGCGATCGCCTAATTCTGAATATTCCACCCTGGACAAGTGCTGAATTAGAGCAGCTAGAAGGGCGATTGAATCGTCAGGGGCAAATTCACGATACTCTCACAATCCTCATGCCTGTAACTTATGGTGTCGATAACGGAGAACGCTGGAGTTGGGATGAGGGGCGATTAGCTCGGTTACAAAACAAACAAACAGTTGCCGATGCTGCGGTTGATGGTGTGATGCCTGAAGGACAATTAAGAACAGAATCTCAAGCATTTCGAGACTTGCGGCAGTGGTTAGAACGATTGAAAACAGGTGAACAAAAATCAATTATTCGCCCTCGAATCTTTGTTCCACTTCCAGATGTTGATCCTATAGATGTGCAGCGACGCAATTTTCAGTACGGTGATTTTAGCCGTATGAATGCCCGTTGGAATAACAGTTACAGTCACACTAACTATGAACGCTTGCAAGGCAATCCAGAAGAGTGGATGCAATATCATACCCTTTATCAAGAAGCTCGAAAAACCTGGTCAGTTACTCCTTATGAGGAGGCTATCAAGTGGCTTCAGAAGCGCTCGGATTTAGTAGTGGCTGATTTTGGTTGTGGGGAAGCACTGATAGCTAAAGCTCTTGCTGGTAAGCATATAGTTCATAGCTTTGATTTTATTGCTATAAATGATTCGGTTATTGAGTGCGATATGGCTCGTGTGCCTTTGGAGGATAGCTGTCTGGACGTTGCTATGTTTAATCTGTCACTTATGGGTTTAAACATCGCTGATTATATTCGAGAAGCCGCCCGTACACTCAAACTTGATGGACAGCTCTGGATTTATGAGGTCACTTCCCACATGAAAGATATTCAAGGGTTTATTAGGGGACTTGAACTAGCAGGTTTTAGAATAATTGAAAATACTGAAGTAGGGAAATTTCAGTATTTTAGAGCCATCAAATCAGAGGAGGTTGAACTCTCTCAAATTAGAGTACAACTCTAGTGTACCGAGCGGGCTAACAAATCGTTGTCGCGGAATTTTGAGGGCGGATTTGCAAATTTCGCTTGAGTTTCAAGCTTTATGGGGCCATACGGGCGATCGACTTTCACGAAAAAACTGCGGTAATCTAGAACCATAACAGATGCTTGCTAATATAGAAGTAGCAACTTGGTAGAGCCTATGACATTAGCAATTGCGATCGAACCCGCCCCGGAAAGAAATTGATGCTCATGACGTTGTACGACTCTGTAAAACTCGCGTCGTTTTTCACAGGAAATAACTATGCCCTTTAGCGCTTACAAAACAGTCAGTTCAGTCCTCAAAGAATTTCAGATTACCTACACGGAATCTAACTTCATAGTAGAAACAGAGTTTCATGTCTCTGACTATTTTAGAGAAGATTTAGAATTTACAATGCGAGAAGGAGTTGTTGATAATTCAGAATTTGCAATTTGCGAAAATTTAATTTACCCAGTGCTCAAAGAAGTTTGGAAGCGCTATTACAGCGGGTTTGTTTTGTGGAGCCATCAATCTCTCACCTATGACCAATATCTTTCGGGATTTCCTGAATATATTTTGGCTAAACGTTCTTCATTAGGAAAAGTGGTTTTTGAACAACCTTACTTTCTGTTAGTGGAAGCGAAACAAGATAACTTTGAAAATGGATGGGCTCAGTGTTTAGCTGAAATGATTGCGGCACAGCGACTGAATGAAAACTCAGAGCAAGAAGTATTTGGAATTGTCTCGAATGGGGGAGTATGGCAGTTTGGCAAGCTGAAGTCAAATAGTTTTACTAAAAACAAACAGTCTTACTTGATTGATGACCTAAATCGACTATTTGCCAGTATTAATTACGTATTTCAACAGTGCGAACTGCTCCTGGATGCTGAAATGCGCGATCGCAATTAAATAGTCTGTGCAGACGGACAAAAAAATCTGTCCGCCTACTCGATCGCTAACTAAAAATCACTCCCACTCGATCGTACCCGGTGGCTTAGAAGTAATATCGTAAACCACCCGATTCACCCCCTTAACCTCATTCACAATCCGATTCCTGATCAGTTCCAACAAATCGTAAGGAACCCGCGCCCAATCAGCTTTTGCTCTCATCTACTGAATACCGTGCACCACATACAAATGGAATATGCTGGATGATTAGAAATACCGATCGCAACTAAGACAACGGTACAACATGGGTGGGAGTTGTGCGAACCAGCTTTACTTTCTCAAATGTTAGAGAAGAAGGCAGGCACGACACGGATTGACACGGATACACGGATTAAGTATTGAGCGTGATTTACTTTTAAGTAGCCTGCGTCAGTTAGCATGATTTTTCCTACAAACCAACAATTTCATAACTAACGCATTTTGCAACAAATAGTGCGTCAGAATCACACTTTCTATGCTGACTAAGAATCTCCAACCTGACGCACCCTACCCATCTTATCTATCTTGAGAGTGGTGACATAATTGTGAAGTTTCGCATAATTTGTTGGCGAGGGGATTTTTTAGGACAATGTTCGATATGAAACGTTTAAAATTAAAGTCAATGCTGGTGGCGGCGATCGCGATCGCCATTTGTTTAATTGCGATCGCCAGCTACGCCCAAGCCAACAAGACTTTAACACTAGCGACTTCCCCAGACTACCCGCCCTATGAATTTAAAGATACTGCTGTTAGCGGCAACGAAATCATCGGTTTTGACATCGATATTGCCAAATATATTACTAAAAAATTAGGCTACGAACTGAAAGTAGTTGGCATGGATTTTAACGGCTTAATTCCCGCTTTGCAGGCGGGAAGAGCCGATTTTGTGATGGCTGGAATGACTCCCACAGCAGAAAGGAAAAAAAATGTTGCTTTTTCTGACCTTTACTACGAAGCTCAAAATACAATTGTCGCCAATAAAGGCAGCAATTTGACCAAAGCGGCAGATTTAGCGGGGAAAAAAGTAGGCGTTCAACTCGGAAGCATTCAGCAGGAAGCTGTGAAAAAAATGGCCGGGGTGCAACTGGCTGCTCTCAATAGGATTCCTGACATTATTCAAGAAATTAAATCGAACCGCATCGCCGCAGGAGTGATTGAGGATACTGTCGCTACGGGTTATGCCGCAGCGAACCCGGACTTGGAATTTAACACAATCCCAAATACTGAAGAAAGCGGTTCGGCGATCGCCTTTCCGAAAGGTTCGAGATTAGTTCCAGAATTCAACCGAGTCCTTCAGCAAATGAAAGCCAGCGGTCAAATTAAGGAACTAGCTACTAAGTGGTTTTCTCGACCGATTCCGCAAGAACCTGCTCAAGCAAATCAGCCTGCGGTAGCGTCCAAGTTCGGGTTAGATTTTGGCAAAATCTTGCCGAGTTTGCCTTATATTTTGTCCGGGCTTTGGGTAACGCTAACTTTTACCTTGCTGTCAGCATTTCTGGGATTTATCTGGGGAATCGTGCTGTCTCTGTTTAAGATTTCTAGCATTAAACCGCTGTTCTGGTTTGCCACTGCTTACACCTCAATTTTTCGCGGAACACCGCTAATTTTGCAGTTGACTTTAGTTTATTTTGCAACGCCGCAGCTTACGGGCTATAATATATCGGCGCTGCAAGCTGGCGTGATTACTTTTTTCCTGAATTCTGGGGCTTATATTTCCGAAACAATCCGCGCGGGAATTCAAGCCGTAGATAAAGGTCAAAAAGAAGCCGCAGAATCCCTTGGCGTTCCCTACAAACTGATGATGAGCGATATTATCTTGCCGCAAGCGTTGAAAAATATTTTGCCTGCATTGGTGAATGAAAGTATTGCTTTGCTGAAGGATTCAGCTTTAGTTTCAGTAATTGGCGTAGAAGACTTGCTGCGCCGCGCTACAATTGTGGGAGCAGAAAAGTATATTTACTTTGAACCTTTGATATTTGTCGGTGCAATTTATTATTTGATGGTGCTTAGTTTAACTTGGGGGGCCAATGTACTCGAACGCAGACTCCAAACTAGCAGTTAAGGTCGATCGCCTGTATAAATCTTTTGGCAATCTGAAGGTTTTGCGCGAGATAACTACTGAGATTCATAAAGGAGAAGTGATTGCCATTATCGGCCCTTCGGGGTGCGGCAAGTCTACTTTTTTGCGGTGTTTGAATTTACTGGAAATTCCGACTTCGGGGCACATATATATTGACGGGGTGGATATTACTCTGCCGAAGGTAGATATTCTGAAAATCCGCCAGAAAGTGGGGATGGTTTTTCAGCATTTCCACTTGTTCCCCCACATGACTGTGCTGCAAAATGTGATGTATGCCCCTGTAAAGGTGAAGCAGGTGGCTAAGGATGAGGCGCGTCTGAAGGGGTTAGAATTGCTGGAAAAAGTGGGTTTGTCAGATAAGGCCGAGATTTATCCTTCTAAGCTTTCGGGGGGACAAAAACAGCGGGTGGCGATCGCCCGCTGTTTGGCTATGGAACCGGAAATTTTGTTGATGGACGAACCGACTTCTGCACTCGATCCAGAAATGGTTAAAGAAGTGTTAGATGTAATGAAAGCTTTGACGAAAACGGGAATTACAATGGCAATTGTAACTCACGAAATGGGTTTTGCGCGGGAAGTCGCCCACCGGATTTTGTTTCTGGATGGCGGAAAGGTGGCGGAAGATGTGCCGCCGCAGGAGTTTTTTAGTCACCCGAAGTGCGATCGCGCCAAGCAATTTCTGGAAAAAATGCTTTAATCTGATATCGCATCCGCAATTAAATAGGTTTGTAGTTCGATCGCACATAATCTCACATTCTCAGCCCCGCACCCTACAATCACGACAATATTTAGTTTTAAATTCACCTTTTTTTACTGCGCTGATTTCGCTGGCGATCGAGTTTAGCTAAAAATGCACCCGAAACATCCGCCAGAATGCTGATAATCCGATACAAAGCCACGGCACTCAAAATTATACCCGTAGAAAAGCGATCGGACAGCAGGGCGATCGCCGTTGCTTCAAATACTCCCATTCCCCCCGGTGCTCCCGGTACGACTAAACCGACAACAAACGCAAAACAAAAAGCACCGAACAAGTTGGGAATATTGCTAAATTCCACCGGAGTTAAAGCCGTTACAGTTAGCAAAAAACCGCCGCCCCGCAATCCGATAAAACACATTTGTCCGATTAACGGCACTAAAGGATAGCGTTTAATTGGCAAATTAATTGGGCGCTTAGACTTGACACTCGATGTTTTTTTAGTTAGACTGGAGGTAGACTCTAAACGCAAAGTTTGTCGCTCGCCCCGATCCTCCCCAAGTTCTGAATTTTCCCCATTGTTCTTGGATAACTTCAACCGCTCTACAAATAGGACGATCGGATTTAAAATTCGGGGGTGAATCGCCGTTAAAATAGCAGCACAACCGACAATCCGCAACCACCAATTGAATTTTTCAAAACAAATCAACCCAATCAAAACGCCCGCAGAAGCCATCAGCAGCGGTTCCAGCAACACGCTGAGAGTAGCAGCTTTCGGGAAAATTCCTGCCTTTTTGGCGTCCAATATTCGACCCCAAAAATGCCAAATATTCCCCGGCAAATACTTGGCAATATTAGTTTTGAGAAAAACTTGAATCGCCCAGGCGGCAGTTACAGGTTGACGGAATTCCCGCAAAATCAACATCCACACCCAGCCGACAAAAATTAGAGAAAGTAAAGTGACGCCAAGGGCGATCGCCAGCAACGGAAAACTTTCGGCTCGAATTTGGATATTCGCGACTTCTCGCCAGTGAGTTAAAAAAGCTTTGGCAATAAATAAAAACGTCCCGCCTAAAATCAAATAGCGCAAATAAGGCTTTAAATGCGACTTCGCGATGTTGAAAAAATTTTGAATTCGATGCAAGTGTTGTTTTCCCATTTTCTGATCCCGATTTTGAATTTGGGATTAAGTTATACTGTTTGAGATTTTATATTTTAGATGGGCTAAGGCGGAATTGTGCTTGATTTACACGGCATGATATGACGGAATAAATCTGTTTAACCTGAGATGTTGCACCCTTGTCAAGAACGGGCAAGATGCCCGTTCCACAATAACTCAACATTTTTGTGGAACAGGCCGAAAAGCCTGTTCCTAAACGGGCAAGATGCCCGTTCCACAATAAATCAACATTCTTGTGGAACAGGCCGAAAAGCCTGTTCCTAAACAAGTAATTGAGAAGGGTGGAACATCTTAGTTTAACCTAACCTATGCAGACCTCTACAGACTGTGCGTAATGCCCGCATTACAGACTATTTAGGGCGTTTTTAACCACAAACTTAAATTTAAAATCTAAAATTTAGATCGATATACCTCGCTAGGAGTACATTTCTATGCCCGGCCCGAGCCCTGACGGTTTTTCCTATCTTTTAGATGATAGCCCCAATAGTTTCGCCTTGACTCCGGGCTTTGTGACTCCTTATCCTAACGGACTTTTTGCCCTCGGCGGCAACGATTTTATTGTCGGTTCGTCGGATGCCGAAATAATTAGCGGTGATAATGGTAACGATCGCATTCTCGGCGGTGGCAATTCCGATACGCTGTTAGGGGGCGCAGACAACGATGTACTTAACGGCGGTGTCAGCAGCGACTTCCTGTTTGGCGATGCCGGTAGCGATACCTTGCAGGGAGGTAAGGGAGATGACGCCCTCAACGGCGGCGACGGCAGCGACGTTTTAGTGGGCGATGGGGGTAAAGATACGCTAACAGGCGGTTTGGGCCCAGATACCTTTGTCCTCCGCAGCGACTCTGCAGTCTCCGATGCGACTGCGGCAGACGTGATTACTGACTTTAACAGTTTTGTGGATTCGATCGGACTGACTGACAATCTTACCGAAGCTGACTTGATTCTCGAAGAAATATCGATCGCCCCCGGTCTTTCCAATACATTAATTAAAATTCGCCAATCCAATGCTATTTTAGGCTTGGTAGCCAACGCATCTCCACAAGACCTCGCCAATACATTCATCTCTGCAACTACCGTATTGGGCAACCAACTGGATCAAGCTCGCGATTTAGGCGTTTTGGGTGGCACTCAAACGATCGCAGACTCGGTTAACAACGCCCGGCCAGACGGCCTTTACCGCTTTACTTTGCCTGCAAATAGCGACTTTAAATTAACTGTCAGCGGTTTGACTGCGGATGTTGATCTTGCTCTAATTAAAGATATTAACGGCGACAATTCTATTGACTTCACCGATATTATTGCTTCTTCTCAACAACCGAATTTATCGCCGGAAGCGATCGACATCAACGGTTTAGCGGCAGGAACTTACTTTATCCGAGTTTATCAATACCAAGGCAGTACAAATTTCTCCCTCAATCTGTCTGCAACTCCTGCAACTGTTTCTCCTAACAATCCGAGCAACTTGCAAGGTTTTGACTCTCGTTTTGGGTTCGGTTTGGTGAATGCAGCAGCGGCAGTTGCTAAAGCTCAAGGTACTGCAACTTTCCCTGATGTTCCCGACTTGGGTGGCGACGAGTGGGGCAGAGATTTAATTAAAGCTCCAGAGGTTTGGGCCCAGGGCTTGACTGGAGACGGAATTGTGGTGGCAGTTATTGACAGCGGAGTTGACTACAATCACCCGGATTTGACGGGGAATATTTGGAGTAATGCGGGGGAAACTGGTGTTGATGCGATCGGTCGCAATAAAGCTAGCAACGGGGTTGATGATGATAGCAATGGCTTTGTTGACGATTTCCGAGGATGGGATTTTGTCAACAACGATAATGACCCGATGGATGATAACAATCACGGCACTCATATATCGGGTTTAGTTGCTGCGAAAAAAGATGGGGTTGGGATTACTGGAACGGCTCCGACTGCGAAGATTATGCCTTTGAAAATACTCGATAGGGCAGGGGTGGGTAAAATTCGGGATGAAATTAATGCGATTAATTATGCAGTAGCAAATGGAGCAAAGATCATAAATGTGAGTTTGGGCGGCCTACAGTTGAATGCTCAAGAATTGGAGGCGATTCGAGCGGTCGAAGCTCAAGGCGCGATCGTGATTTCGGCGGCGGGAAATGATGCTCGCCCACAAGTAGATTATCCGGCTCGGTTTGCCAATGAGGTAGGAATTGCTGTCGGTGGTGTTACCCGAAATGGCTTGTTTGGGGATTATTCTAACCGGGCTGGTTCGCAGGCAATTAATTATTTTGTTGCTCCGGGCGGCGACGGTGGTAGGGCGGATTCTAGTGATGTTTATTCAACTGTGCCCCTTTCTCAACCGGGGATTCCCTATCGATATTTTGCCGGTACTTCAATGGGAGTGCCACAAGTATCCGGCGTGATAGCTTTGATGTTGCAAGCTAATCCGAGTCTGACTCCTGCTGATATTAAGAGGATTCTTGCGGAAACTGCGAATCGAGCGGTTTGAATTCATTGATAATATCATGTCCGATCGATTAACCATAATATCCCGCCCCCACACAACTAACAATCTACATCAACATTGATTTGTATTGAATGCGAAAAATGTACAAGGGGTTTACCGTGGGATAGGGGCGGGTTTTATAGATTGTTAATTAACCTAAATATTGTTGGTGAAACCCGTCCCTACAAGCCAAATTAAAAATTGGCGGCGTAAGTTAAGTCAAATTGGCGACACAGGGTGATGCAGCAGTAGGTTGGTCGATCGAATACTAACTCGTAATTCATCTGGCCGTCTATTTTGGTGATCGGCTGCTTTAAGGGGATGCCCTGAATGTCGTATTGGCGGCGTTCTAAGGCACTCCAGTCGATAATTTTAACGTCGATTTGGTTCTGCAACTCAGTTGCGATCAGATATAGGTGCATCTTGTCTTGAACTTTCCCAGTCAGGGGAACTTTTATTAACACTGACTGGGTGACGAGGGGTTTTTGGTCGTTGGGATGCTTCTGGGTGTGGCAGCTTTTGAGTTCTATATCGTAAGGTTCTACCTTGAATTTCTCTCCACTGGCGATCGCAGATGAGTGCAAATCTTTCAGGCACTTTTCTAGGTGAGGAATCAGCCCTAAGTCTGGATCACACAGCAGTTTACGAATGTTGGAGGTTTCAGTGACTGTCATTTGAGATTTTTGATCTTATTTTTTTATTCTTAACTTTTAGCTTACCACGAAAAGCAACCCTATTAAACTATACTTGCGACATACTTCCACAAATGCCGTTTAGGGTCAGTATGTCGCAGTGAATAAGACATTTATTTTTTGGCAGCAAACCCGTGTTTTTGGCCTTAATGTTTGAGATTATTTCTTGGTAATTTTCCACAGATTAAGATCGACTTTAGTGTCAGCCGGATCTATTTGATAGTTTTGTTGCTGAATTGCCGATCGCAAAGTAGAGGAAGGTCTGTATAAAAACAACTCACTGAAACCGCCGGGAATTGGTGGCGGTTGGGGTTTTTTCTTTGCCAATTCTCGATTTTTGTAGCAAGAAGTGTAACAGCGTGGTTCTATTAGCAGTTTGACTTTTGGTTCTAGGTAATAACTTAAAGGCATGATATGTGCGATATTGGCATCGCTGATAATTAGGGGATTGCTGGCTTGATTGACAGTCTCAGCTACTTCCAAGGCACGCAACCAACCGCTGCCTTTATTCCACCAAATATCTGCTTGAGAACTAACTCCACCGGATATAATACCTGCTGAAAAAACTGCAACTATAACTATTTTCCACAGTTTTTGCTGTTTTAACTTCTCCAAATAGTTACTAATTTTCGCAGACAGCAGGTAAGCCACTGCTAGCTGAACTCCCACATAACAAGGAACTAAATATCGCGGATTTGCCGATCGCCTTCCACCCTTGATTAGATCAGGTACTGCTAAAAACAAAGCAGTTGTTGCAATTAATAACAATACAATCAACCACACTCGCTTTGGTGTTTGTCGGCATAAAAAATAAAGGGCATAGCCGACTAAAGCTAGCAGGATTATGCCAACAGGAACTAGCAAGGCTAGTTGTGTGGCGTTGGCACTTCCATCAATGCCAATATCAAAAAATGCTATGGTGACGGAACCAACCCACCTGCTGACTAATCTTAAGTAATTTGTTTGTTCTGCCCATATTGTTGTGCTTCTAACTTGATTGAAGTTTTCTACAGTATTTACCAGGGAAGGCATGAAGCCACTCAATGCGATTAAGGATGCTACATAATAGGAAATGAATGTTTTCACATCGCGCCAGTTGGCAATAACTGCGACGTAGAGTGCGTGGGCAGCCGCGACGCAGACAAATAACAAGTGGGTGTACAATCCCAGTGTTGCTGTGCCTGCATAAAGCGCCCAGGAAAGAACGAGGGCGACAGCATTTTGATTTTCGTCAGAGCGCATTGCTCGCAGCAAGGCTGCACTGGATAAAATAGTAGTTAATGTCCACAAACTGTACTGTCTTGCTTCTTGGGCAAATAGGATGTGGTAGGGAGAAATTGCGAAAAGTGCGATCGCCATCCACGCTACGGCTGAAGATTCAAATAACTCCCAAGCCAGCCAATAAATTGCGGGAAATACTAGCAGGCTAATCACGGCGGCCAAACTTCTCATTGCTGCAACGGAACTGCCGAACCATTGCGCCCAATATCGCGCTAGTACATAATACAGAGGAGGGTGTTGGGGGTCTTCTGTTGCTAAAGAATTCAGGGTATCCCTTAAAGTTTTTTCGGAATTTATCTGCTGATATTTTTGTAAATCCGCAGGCGAGGTTATTTTCTGGTACGAAATTTCTTTGATTATTTCAGCTTCGGTGTAGCCAGAAACTCTCAAAGAAGTATATGTTTCGTCGATCCAGTAAAATTTGCGATCGAGATTGGCGAAGCGAAATAAAATGCCTATGACTAATACGGCGATAATTAAAAATCGCAGCCACTTGTCAAGTGAAGGGTTGTGAGAATTTAGTCGATCGCGATCTTTAGTAGATTCCATTTTATAACTAGTACAGCTCGGCGTAAATACACAGACTATTAAACAGCCAAGACTTTACCCTTATATGTCCACTTAAAAGGTTT
>NZ_JAUBTU010000100.1:0-26060 GCF_036705085.1 Microcoleus sp. B6-A1 | reverse complement strand
GTCCCGCCCGTCCAAAAAGGACGGGCGGGACGCCCATCCCACAAACTT
This sequence comes from Microcoleus sp. B6-A1, assembly GCF_036705085.1. Taxonomy (NCBI): domain Bacteria; kingdom Bacillati; phylum Cyanobacteriota; class Cyanophyceae; order Oscillatoriales; family Microcoleaceae; genus Microcoleus; species Microcoleus sp. B6-A1. Next base: position 26,012 of record NZ_JAUBTU010000100.1, on the reverse strand, counting down.
ATGGAAGTTATTTAATTCTCATTCCTTACGCAGATAAAGAGAGGTAGAGACGTTTATTCTTCCATTTTCTCTAAAACATCATTACTCTTTCAGTAATGCTGTGGGTTGATAGTAGCGCCGATTACAAAACTTGCCTGGGCGCGATCGGAATTTCAATAATAAACTCGCTTCCCTCTCCGGGTGCAGAAACGCAAGTCAATTTTCCGCCATGAGAACTGACAACAATCGAGTGAGAAATAGACAATCCCAAACCAGTTCCCGAACCCACGGGCTTAGTTGTAAAAAATGGATCGAATATCTTGTGCAGCACCTCAGTGCTCATCCCCGGCCCGCTGTCGGCAATTCTAATTATGACAGAATTCCTGTCTGTCACCTCTGTAGAAATTGTAATCGTAGGCTGTTGATGAGAGTTTTCCGGGCAATCTCTTGCTACGAGGAGAGCATCGATCGCATTTGTCAAAATATTCATAAATACCTGATTCAACTGAGACGCATAACAAGTAATTAGGGGTAGCGTGCTGTAATTTTTAATGACCTCAATTCCCAAACGCCCGCCCTCTTTTCTCAGGCGCGGTTGCAACAACATCACCGTACTGTCGATGCCTTGATGGATATCTACCGACTTCATTTGCGCTTCGTCAAGGCGCGAGAAATTCCGCAAGCTTAGCACAATATCCCGGATTCTTTCCGCTCCTACTTTCATGGAATCCAGCAGCTTTTGCAAATCCTCGCTCAAAAATTCCAGCTCAATTGTTTCTATTTCTTCTACAATTTCATCAGGCGGTTCTGGATAGTGCTGCTGGTAAAGATCAATCAATTTTAGCAAGTCTTTAACGTATTCGCTAGCGGGATTAAGATTGCCGTAGATGAAACTTACAGGATTATTAATTTCGTGAGCGACACCAGCGACCATTTGCCCCAAACTAGACATCTTTTCCGTTTGGATTAATTGAGCTTGAGTTAGTTTAAGTTCGCGCAAAGTTTGTTCTAAACGCTCGTTCTTTTCATTTAACTCCTGCGTCCGCTCTTGCACTTTCTGTTCCACCGAATTATAAAGTAGAGCATTTTCCAAAGAAATAGCAACTTGGGAAGAAAGCAACCTTAAAACTTCCAATCTGTGGGGAGTAAATGCTCCGACAGTCAAATTGTTTTCTAAATAAAGAATGCCGATCAGTTTGCCTTGATTGATAATTGGAGTACACAAAATAGATTGCAGTTTGTGTTTAGCGATGTAAGGATCGGCTGTGAATATTCCCTCAGCCGCCGCATTGCTCAACACCAAATCCGAGCGAGTCCTTTCCACATAATTAATCACCGTCACAGGTAAATCGTGATAGTCTGCAACAGGCGTAAATTGCAGCACAGCTACATCTTCAGCAAATACTGACGCTTTAGCTGAAATCAACAGTTGACCATCTCTAACTAAAATTAGAAAACCTAATTGAGCCCCCGCATTTTCTAAGGAGATTCTCATCAAAGAAGCCAGCAACTTATCGAGGACAATTTCGCTAGAAATCGCCAGAGATGCTTTCATTACCGTTGCCAAATCCAGGACTCTCGCATCGCTGCCCGTAGAAGTATGAATAGTCGTGGTAGTTTGATTGTTGTTAAAACTTCCGTTGATCGGCGTCATTTCCCGCAACTGCGGATACTTCTGTTCTAAATCTTCTACTTTGCGAACTGCACCCCAGCGCAAGTAGCACGAGTGAGCTTCGCGCAAGTGAATTTTGGCATATTGATACTTGCCTTTACTCAACCAAAACTTAGCTGCGAGTTCATTAGCTAGCGCTTCATTTTGGACAAATTCATTGTCTTGGGCTAAATTGATAGAGAAATCGTACAGTTCTACAGCTTCTGAATCTTTCTTGGAAATTCTGGCTATTTCTGCTTGTACTAAAAGGTACTTATGCAGAAAATTTTCGGCACAGTTGTCTGCCCAAATTTTCATCTGTTTTTGGTTTTCCTCTAACTTTTCCAAGTATTCCTTTTGCTTCTCTTCTGAAACATTTGGGAAAACAGCCGCTAAAGTTAGAGAAAAGAAAAAATTCCATTCGGTAGCGGGTATGGCTCCGGTAATAAAAGATAGCTGTTTTTCTACTTCAAAAGCTAGTTGTAGCGCTTCGTTGAAGTTGCCGTACCAGTACATTACCTGGCATTTGCGAATCTGATAAAGGCAGAGTGAGTACAAATTTTGATGAGCTTGACAGTTATGTACGTATTCAGATTCGCTGATATCTTCGCTTTCAAATACAAACTTTTCAGGAGTTAGTTTGCTCAAGTTACGCAGGATTAACTCTACCCCTAATAATATATCGGTTACGAGCTGATTTTTGGTTTTTTGGCTGAATTGCAAATACCTGCTCGTATCGACCAGAATTTGCGATATTTCTTTACCTTGAAAAAATGAGTTAGCTATGCGGTTGGACAGGATATAACCCGCATACTCTAAATCTCCTGATTCTAAAGCTGCTTGATATCCTTCATTGCTGATTGCGTGGGAATCTTTGATGTGGTTGAACCAGTAATAAAAAATACTGACCAAGGATGAACAAGCTCTGCATTTCAAGCCAATATTGCCAGATTTTTCGCTGAGATTCAGCGAGAGCAAGCCGAACTGATAGGCAGCTTTGTAATCTCCCGAAACTGCGTTTAAGAACATACCGTAGCCAGCATAGCAAAGAGAGGCTTCGGGTACTAAACCGTATTGTAGAGAAAGATTGACTCCTTTTAAAACGCTGACTTTCCACAAGTCTGGATTTTTGAGGTACGCCGATGTCAGCAAGTTGGTAATTAATTTGACTGCAACTTTTTTGTCGGGTACAGTCATTTCGGGGGCGTCAATCAGGGAAGCTATTTCTCTACCAGCTAAAATATTGGTGGCTGTTGCAAATTCTTCGGATATGACTTTTTGTAGCCCGTCTAGGGGCAAGTCAATTCCTAGTAAGTCCAAAGCTTTGATTCCGGCTTTAACGGCTTCTTCGTACTTCGCCCGCAGGGTATACTGCACGATCAGCAGGTTGTAAATTTCTACCTTTTCTAAGGGCGATCGCGCTTTTTCCAGAGTTATATTAATAAATTCTTCAGACTTCTCGAAATAACCGTTTAAATACTCAACATTTGCCCGCTCCATGTGCAAGGCAAAGGCTAAATCGTAGTGGGCATCCCAAATATCGGCGCTCAAACCGTCCATGCCTGCGGTTAAATACTGCAAGGCAGCAACATAAGCAGTGGCATCTTTGGCTCTGCGGGCCGCGTCTAAATTCAGCGTTGCCAGTTCAATTAATTCTCGATCGTCTTTAATTAGCGATCGAGCCACATTCAAGTGATCGACTAATTCAAAGATTCTGTCAGCGCGATATTCAGCCGGAGTGTTTTCTAGGATTTGCCTGCCTATTTTCAGGTGAACTGCCTTTTTTTGCGAGTCGTCGATCAGAGCGTAAGCGGCTTGCTGTACGCGATCGTGCAAAAATTTATAATTCAGAATTAATAGCGGAAACAGCACGTAATCTAATGACTTGCTTTCCAATTCCGAAGTTGGCAGAATCAGTCCCGACTTAATCGCGGGCAACAGGTGAGAAAAAGTTTCCGAGGCTTCTTTTTCATTAATTAAAGAAAGAGTATTTAAGTCAAATTCGTTGCCCAAACAAGCCACCAAACGCAAAACTTGCTGCGTTGAACTTGGCAGTTTTCTCAATTTTTGTACCATCAAATCTACTACATTGTCAGTGATAGCGCACTGCTCAATTTGAGTCATATCCCAATGCCAGCCGCCCTTGCTCCCCGACTGTGGCGGGTAAAAAACTAGCAGGTTTTCCTGATACAATGTTTGTAGGAATTGATTTACAAAAAAAGGATTGCCGTCGGTTTTGCTGATTACCAATTCAGCTAACGGTTTGACTGATTCTCGATCGCTGTGCAAAGTCTCGGCAATCAAATGAGTTATGTTTTCCACCCCCAGCGGCGACAAAGCAATCTGATTAATGATTGCTTCCTGATTCCGCAGCGTCTCCACAGTCATCATTAAAGGATGAGTAGGACTAACTTCATTATCCCGATAAGCACCAATTAAAAACAGATATTGCGTAGCTTCATCTGTCATCATCAATTCGATCAATTTGAGAGTAGCCGAATCAGCCCACTGCAAATCGTCTAGAAAAATTACCAGCGGATGTTCTGGCTGGCAAAATACGCGAATGAAATTTTGAAATACTAAATTAAAGCGGTTCAGAGATTCCGTCGGCCCCAATTCAGCTACTGGAGACTGAGCTCCGACAATTAGTTCAACTTCGGGAATAACATCAATAATAATTTGCCCGTTTTGCCCGAAAGAACTGCGGAGTTTTTCGCGCCAAACTGCTAATTGAGCCTCACTTTCAGTTAACAGTTGCCGCACCAATTCCGAAAAAGCGCTGACAACGGCAGAGTAAGGAATAGTCCGCTTGTACTGGTCAAACTTTCCCCAAATAAAATATCCCCGTCTGCGGGTAATCGGTTTGTCTAAAATCTTCACCATTGCAGATTTGCCAATGCCGGAATAACCAGCAATCAGCATCATCTCGCTGCGGGATTTATGTTGTCCTCTCGCCAGGACTGACAAGGGAACTTCTTTTTTCGATTTGAGTTCTTTTTTGATGACAGAAATTTGAGAATTGTCGGTGCGGTAGCCTCGATTATTTGTTGCTGCTACCCGTTCAAATGCCGCTAAAAGAGTTTCAACTTCTCGCTGTCTGCCGTAAAGTTTTTGAGGTATTTGAAATTTGTCGGAAATATCTTGGCGACCGAGAGGAAAATCGGAAACAAACCCAGATGTTTGCCACTGAAACAGGCAGGATTCCAAATCTGCTTTTAGTCCCCAAGCACTTTGATAGCGCTCCTCAGCGGTTTTTGCTAACAATTTCATCACAATATCTGAAACAGCTTGAGGAATTTCTGGGGCTATTTCAGCGAGAGGGACTGGCTGTTTGGCTATGTGACAGTGAACTAACTCCATGGGATCTGTAGTGGGAAAAGGGAGTTGTCCTGCCAGGATTTCATAGAAGGTCACGCCGAGGGAATAAAAGTCGGTGCGGTAATCGATTACCCGGTTCATTCTGCCGGTTTGTTCGGGGGACATATAGGCTAAAGTGCCTTCTAAAAAATTGGGATTTTTATTGGGAATATTTTCCAGGTTGGATGCTGTTGAGATGCTGAAATCTATTAGCTTTACTTGTCCGGTAGCAGGATTAAAAACTATATTAGAGGGATTTATATCTTTATGAATTACATTTTTTCCGTGAATTTCTCCCAAAGTTTCAGCAACTTTGATGGCAGTAGTCAGAAATCCTAAAAGGGTAAATTTTTGGGAACCCATAAAAATTTTTAAAGATTCCCCGCCAAAATCTTCTAAGATCATTGCCAGACTATTTCTAACCTGTTGCAACTTATACACTTTCACAACTCCGTCCAACAGGCTTAAGTTGGCAGTGATCTCATATTCGCGCTTGTATCTATTCAGTTCTTCAGGAGTCGGATAGTCTTCTTTGATAAGTTTGATAATAACAGGTTGGTTGTTCTGCTCGTTGTGGCCGCGGTAAACCAGGGAAGTGCTGCTTTCATAAATGAGAGCGAGAACTGCAACGCCGGGAATTGCCATCATAGTTGGGTTCTCTCAAATTAGGTGTGCTTGGTCAATGTTACAGGACTTACGCGCGGCGGGCTAGAAACCGGGTTTCTTCGTTGCTAGTCGTTGACAAACCCAAGATTTTTTCGTGTAAATCGGGTTTCTTTTCGTAAATCCTATGTTATTCTTCATTATCGCTCAAGAGCTATCTTTTGGGATGTGTGGGAAAGCAGGCCTTGACAGGAATGAGCTACTGCTGACAAAAGCACGCTGGGGCTTTCGTCACCTCAGCAGTTAGGTAAACAAAATCACAAATACAGGATTTGTGCAAGCATTTACTTTAATGCTCGATCGCCACGCTGACAACTAAATCATCTCAGATTCCAAGCAATCGCTTGACTTTAGTGGAGCGTCACCACATCTCGTGAAAATACGCAAGTGCTGAAAGATTTATTTTTTCCGGCGATCGAGCACGAATTTGGGTGCTTCAAAACAACGGCCGGTGCAAATCTTAACTATAATTGGCGACCGAGGCGCGGAGGGAGTTAAGTGTTGCTTCGGAAGCTGCAAGTTCCTTCAGTTCTATCTATTTTGACCATCGATTAACAATAGTGACATACTCCTACACCAACACAAGCTGTCACCATTGGTGTAGGCTTCTCAGTGACTCCAGCTATTGCTTCGGACATTGACTGAGCTTTAAGCACGGGATGACCCACCGCCCTATTTTTGATTCCTATTGCTGCATTATGATCGCGGTCTAGACTACACCCACAGTGAGGGCAGTCATGCCAACGAATATGCAGCTTTTTTGGTCCTTTTTCGCCACAACTAGAGCAATCTTGTGAAGTATTGTAGGCACTTACTGGGATTACCAACACACCAGCATTTACGGCTTTATTTGTTAGAATCGACAGAAAGCTTGACCACCCAGCATCCAACACAGATTTAGCTAATTTTGTACGAGCCAGTCCTTTAATATTCAAATTTTCAACCGCAACAACATCATATTTTTTCAACAGCTCGTTAGCCGTCTTAAAATGAAAGTCTTTACGCTTCTCTGCTACTTTCTTGTGACATTTTCCCAGTTGCTTAACTGCTTTCTGTCTCCGGTTGCTACCTTTTTTACGACGCGATACTCGCTTCTGAATAGTTCGCAGACGTTTCCCGGCTTTGCGGTAATGTTGAGGAATTGCAACTGTTTCGCCCTCAGAGGTTGTCAAGAAATTCTTTAGCCCAACATCAATTCCAGTAATCTTTTGAGGATTAAAATCTGGTTTAATCGTAGGAACTGTTGAATCTTCTAGGGAGAGCGTAAGATAGTACCCATCAGCCTTTTTAGTGATAGAGACGGTTTTGATTTTGAATCCATTAGGTATGGAACGGTGTAAAACAACCTTAACTTTTCCAAGCATCGGCAAGTTAATTAAGTTATTTTGTAAACAACCGTCTTTAACTTGAGGATAAGTGAACGTGCGATAACGACTGCGTGGTTTAAATCTCGGTCTGCCACTACGCTTTCCGTTGCTATCACCTTTTAGGAAACGATCAAAAGATACCTTAACTCGCTTAACTACATCTTGAAGAACTTGAGAGTAAATCTCAGCATACCAAGGATGAGTTTTCTTGAGTTGAGGTAACGTTTTTTTCTGACTGTAATATTCGGGATTATCCCGCAGTTCGGGTAAATGGCAAACTAGCGGACACGCATTGATGGGAGAACGGTTTTGCTCGTACCAATTGAATCTATCAGCCAACAAGTAATTGTATTGAGCCCATAGCATCGACAGCCATCTGTCGATTTCAATGGCTTGTAACTTTGTTGGACGTAATCGATATTGGTAAGAGCTTCTCATTCCTTTGGCGTGGTCGGTACATATCAATTAGTGTTACTGTACCAGAATACTTTATTTACTGTCAAGTGCATGAGTAAAGTATATTGAAGTACAAAATAGACTCGTTAAACAAAGAGTTTGTTTGTTTCGTCATCCACCCGTCTAGCAATTCAAAACATAGTTTTGAATTGCTAGACGGGTGGAATCCTCACCTCACGCGCCTTTCATCCCACACTAATCGAAGCGATATAGTGCGGGGATTCCCGTCTGTTTAGCTAACTGACCGAAAGCATCTAGGATACAAGCCCCCGGCTTCATGGGTGGAGAAATAAAAAACCTGTATCCGATAAAGGAGCCCCCGAATTTATCTCGCGCAAGTCAATGCTTCAAATCTAAAATCTAAAATCTAAAATCTAAAATCGATTGACCGTTTGAGCAGAGTAAATTTGACAAAAAATGCAGAATTATTGCACCTTGTCTGGTGCGCGGCAGCGAACCCTACATTAATCAAATTTGCCTAACTCTTAAGAAAATTTTAGGAAAGATTAAGAATTATTGCCATAAAACCCAGGTAAAGTTGTTTGAATTGCGAGTCAAATGCCAAGCAGGCAAAGCGTTTGAGCATTTCCCAAATGTGTAAATCCTCAGAAACTTAGTATTTCTCAAGGATTCATCCGGTGAGAAAATCAGAAACAACCTTAAAATTTAGCAGTAATCGCCCGATCGGGCAATTCTCAACCAGCACCAGGAAAAAAACTATGAAATTGGCTTATTGGATGTACGCAGGCCCAGCCCACATCGGCACTTTGCGCGTCGCCACTTCCTTCAAAAACGTCCATGCAATCATGCACGCACCCATTGGAGACGACTATTTCAACGTCATGCGTTCCATGCTGGAGAGGGAACGGGATTTCACCCCGGTGACTACCAGCGTCGTTGACAGACACGTACTGGCGCGGGGTTCGCAGGAACGGGTGGTGGACAACATCACCCGCAAAGACAGAGAAGAACACCCAGATTTAATCGTGCTCACCCCGACTTGCACCTCCAGCATTCTGCAAGAAGACTTAGAAAACTTCGTGGAACGAGCTCAATTGGATGCCAAAGGCGATGTATTGCTGGCGGATGTTAACCATTACCGCGTCAACGAACTGCAAGCTGCCGATCGCACTTTGGATCAAATCGTCCAATTTTACATTAACAAAGCCCGCAAAAAAGGCGATTTAGTAGAAGCCAAAAGCGAAAAACCATCTGTCAACATTATCGGTATGTCTACCCTGGGTTTCCACAACCAGCACGACTGCACCGAGTTGAAGCGTTTGATGGCAGATTTGGGCATTGAAGTCAACGAAGTTATTCCCGAAGGTGCTTCGGTTCACAACTTAAAAAGACTGCCGCGCGCTTGGTTTAACTTGGTTCCTTATCGGGAATTGGGAATGATGGCCGGGGAGTATTTGCAAAAAGAATTCGGCACTCCGATGATCGATATTACGCCGATGGGTGTGGTAGAAACTGCGCGCTGTATCCGCAAGATTCAGCAAGTTTTGAATGCTCAAGGTGCGGATGTTGATTACGAAAATTTTATTGACCAACAAACTCGATTTGTGTCGCAGGCTGCTTGGTTTTCGCGATCGATCGACTGCCAAAACTTAACCGGCAAAAAAGCCGTCGTATTTGGCGATAATACCCACGCTGCGGCGATGACGAAGATTTTGGCTCGCGAGATGGGAATCCACGTTGTGTGGGCAGGAACCTACTGCAAACACGACGCTGATTGGTTCCGGGAACAGGTAAGCGAGTATTGCGATGAAGTGCTGGTGACGGACGATCACGGGGCGATCGGAGATGCGATCGCCAAAGCGGAACCTTCGGCAATTTTCGGTACACAAATGGAACGCCACGTAGGTAAGCGGTTGGATATTCCCTGCGGCGTAATTGCTGCACCGATTCACGTCCAAAATTTCCCGATCGGCTACAAGCCATTTTTGGGTTATGAAGGCACGAATCAGTGCGTAGATTTGGTCTACAATTCCTTCACTTTGGGAATGGAAGATCACTTGCTGGAAATCTTCGGCGGCCACGATACTAAGGAAGTGATTACCAAGGGTATTTCGGCTGATTCTGATATGGGTTGGACGAAGGATGGACAGGCGGAGTTGAATAAAATCCCTGGTTTTGTGCGGGGTAAGGTGAAGCGGAATACTGAGAAGTTTGCGCGCGATCGGGGGATTGATAAGATTACCGTTGAGGTGCTTTACGCGGCCAAGGAATCTGTCGGCGCTTAATGATTTGTTGGGCGGGCAAATGCCCGCCTTGCAAAGTTTTGTTTTGGATTTAAAATAATTTGCGATCGGTTTATGAACTACAAACTTGATGTGCCGCTATCTCCCAAACTAGAAAAGTATCGCGATCGAATCGAATCAACTATCAAACCCTATATTGAAATTACAATTGAAAACAACGAACCTGCGAACTGGTGGCAAAGTAAATTTGGCGGATTGCCCTATTTACCTAAAGGATTCGAGTATCCTAAAAATTCAAATGGCAATTGGTTTTTTTTGCTGGCCCAAATCAACTTTTCTGAAGTACCGCCTCTTGAAGGTTTTCCGGATCGAGGAATCTTGCAGTTTTATCTTCCAGACGATGAATTATATGGCTTATCTTTCGACTCGGATGAAGATATTTTTCAAATTTTATATTTTCCTGAACCCGATCTCAACCTTGAGAATATAATCACTAATTATGATTTTTTGCCAGCAAATATTGAGTATTTTCCTATTTGGGGATGTTCTAGTTTGCAGTTTACTAAAAAGTATGCGCCAATTACCCATTACGATGATGGATTTACAAACTTTTTAGGAGAAGATTTTTATAAATTATTTAGAGAAGACGATGAAGTTAGGGACAATTATATAAATCTATGTGTTCCTCACGGTCATAAAATTGGTGGCTATCATGGTTCTTTTCAATCAAACGATCCTAGACTCGATTGCGAAAGCGATCCGTATAGCCTTTTATTTCAAATGGATTGCGATGCTAATGAGGTAATAGATATTATGTGGGGCAATGGTGGCGTAGGTAACTTTTTTGTCAAAGAATCAGCATTAAAAAAATTGGATTTTAGCGAGGTTATCTACGAGTGGGATTGCGGTTGAGTGAGGGTAAAAAATGCTATTTTGAGAGTTCTGGTATGGTGCGTCGCTATAAGATTTTCGATTGAGTTCGGAGATGTTATATAGCGACGCACCCTACGGTATCTATGATGGATTTATCACAACAGCTTACCTGAGAAAACAGCCATCATCAAATAAACGAATTATATGGACAAAACAGTAAAGATTCTCGAAGATTCCCCAACTATTACAGGTTTCTACGATCGAGAAGCGGATGTTCTGTATATCTCGCTAGGAGAACCGCGCGAAGGTCTAGCTGTGGACATTAGCGATGGAGCGATCGCCCGCTATCATGAGGATAGTGAAACTATTGTCGGCATTACTTTAATTGGGTTGCGCCAGCGGGTATTGAAGGAATTGAATCGCAAACTGCACGTCGCACCTCATCCCAATGGGTGGGCGGTGACAGAGGAAAATGTAGAGTCAAGTCAAAAGGTATTTCCCACTCAGGAAGCAGCGTTTAAATATGCAGTGGGTATAGCAAAAGCTCAATGGCTTGAGGTAGTAATTCACGGTGAAACTGGGGAAGTTGAGGAAGTAATTAATCCCGCGATCGACGCTTTGGTACAGCGGAGAAATCTGCGCTAATCTGAAGGATAAAAACGAGAATGTTTGGAAAGTGTTTAGATTTAGGGAAATAAAAGGGCGATCGGGGGATTTCTCAAATTACCGTTGAGGTATTGTACGCGACTAAGGAAGCTGTGGGGGCGTAGTTAGTTGTAGGGTGGGCATTTGTAGCCCTGTCAAGGCCGCTGCACCAGCCTGCATAAAAGACAATCAACCTCTTGAAATCTCAAATGCGGGCTCATGTTAAATTTTCTTTCAATGCTATAATGATTGAAAGTTAAGTAGAGAAGTCAAGTATGATGTCTAACAAATCACTGTCTTGGGGATTAGTTATCGCTACCTACAAACGCGAAAAAATTCTTCCTGTTTGCTTGGAACTAGCAATAAAACAAACCCGGAAACCAACAGAAATTATTGTAATTGATGCGAGTGATGACTGGGAGACAACACGCGATACAGTCATGTCAGAAATTGCCAAAAACAGTTCTGATATTCGTTGGGTTTACGATCGTGCCGAGATTCCATCTAGTACGCTACAGAGAAATCAGGGTTTAGAAATAGCAACAGTCGATATTGTTTTTCTAATCGACGATGACTCGCTGATGTATCCAACTTGTGCTGAGGAAATTATGCGAATTTATGAAGCCGATCCCACAAGTCTCGTTAAAGGAATACAGGCAGATAGTGTTGACATTCCTCCTTCATCCGATCGAGAAATCGTTGACTCCCAAAAAGCAACGGGGGATACGGAGAAATTAGCACGCTACGAAAATCTGAGGAGGGTCAAGGATTGGCTATGGGAAAACTTCTTTTTAATGAGTACAACAAAATTATTTATTCCTTATGATGGTGATTACCCACAATACGAAATCCCCTCCAACCTCAGTCATTTGAATGTGATAACATCTCCCTTGTTTCAGGGATATCGAATGACGTATCGGCGGGAAACAATTTTGCAGGAAAAGTTTGAACCTATACTTCGTTACTACGCTGCCGGAGAAGATTTAGATGCTAGCTATAGGGTTTCTCGTCAGGGTATGCTATTAACTGCGGTGAATGCTAAACTCCATCATTTCCAAAGTGCAAGCGGTCGGTTATCCCGGTTTAAGTCTTCGGCACTGTCAGCTTTAAATCAGGCACTTTTCCTGAGAAAATACTCAAGCGATCTGCATCGCGATCGCTTGGTATATTACCGCTTAATCGCACGGCGAATTATCGCTGAGATTTGCAAGGATCTACTGACTCGCCGTTGGTCATTACCACAGGGAAGAGGTATGTTGGTGGCGTTAAAATACGCGCCTAAGCTGTTTGCACTGCCCGATGAAGAACTGGCTCAATGGTATACGAATTTACAACGAGAACTTTTACAGTTAAGATCTTAGACTTGCTTTAAGTGAAAGATGGAGTTTCCCATTAACACAAAGCCGACAGATGCGATCGCCCTTCTGAAACCAAGTGCGATCGCCCTCACACCTCATTTTGACTATCTTCTTGCTCAACTTGCTCAAAATTCACTTTCTTATAAATAGCAGATAGAGGAACTTCTAGCTGAAAGGAATTAAACACTAATGCCGTATCTTCCTCATCATACTCGCTATACAACCATCTTTTATTCTCGGTTTTAGAATACTGCTCGATTTTGATTTTTGTTTGGTCAATAAGAATGTATTCTCGAAAAGAAGGAATAGTTTTATAAAATGTAAACTTGTCAACTCGATCGTAATTTTTAGTAGACTTTGATAAAACTTCCACAATAACTTGAGGGTTGGTAATCGTGTCAGTGCGATTGTTGCGGTACTCAGGTAGCCCAAAAATTACCATTACGTCTGGATAAGTGTACAGTCGCACTTTTGGTATCCACAGGCGCACGTCACCGATGAAGACATCATACTCTTGTTCTGGAAGAGCGAAATTTAAAGCAATGTAAACGTTTCCTGCGATCCGATTGTGATTCGTAGATCCGCCTGTCATAGGAATAATTTCCCCGTCGAGATATTCGCTTTTGTACTCTGCTGTTTCTTCCAGTGCTAAATATTGCTCTTCTGTGCAGTAACGTTGCTCGGTTGTTTGCAAAGTGCTTGTCATCTGGATGTTCTCCCGCAAGGATGTTGAACAAATATTTCTTTTGGGTACGCGCGTGCGAAGCTATCCCGAAGGGAATCGCTCACTTAAATGATAACCCGCATTTCCAAAAAAGCGATCGCCCTTATTCCTCCCCGCTTTCTTCTGGCTCATTTTCCGCCTCAAAATCCACCTTCTCATAGACATCAGCCAGCGCTACTTCAACTTGAAAGAAATTAAAAACTAGCGCCGCATCTTCCTCATCGTACTGACGGTAGGACCACCGCTTGTTTGCCAACTTACAATACTGTTCAATATAAACCTGGGATTGGTCAATCAGAATATACTCTTGAAATGTCGGCAGCGTTTGATAAAACTTAAACTTATCAGTGCGATCGTAAGCTTTCGTAGATTTCGATAAAACTTCCACAATCACTTGCGGATTCATCACCGTATCCTGGCGATTATTGAAATACTCAGGTGTCCCCGGAATTACCATCACATCGGGATAAGTATAAGTTCGCTTTTTCGGCAGCCACAGACACACGTCGCCCATGAAAACATCATAGTCAAGTCCCTTAAGAGCAAGACGTAATGCTATGCTCATATTCAGGGCAATGCGATTGTGATTCGTAGTTCCACCTGTCATTGGAATAATTACTCCGTCGCGATATTCACTTTTATACTCTGCTGCTTCTTCCAGGGCTAGATATTCTTCTGGAGTGAAGTAGCGCTGTGCTGTTGGCTGTTCTGTTACTTGTAGAATAGCTGTCACGGTGTTTTTCCCAACTCAATTGATATCTTGCGTCTAGTTTAACATTGTCCGAAATTGCGATCGCCCTTCTCAAACAAGCGGGCGATCGCACGCTTATCAACTCGCAACCAAAATTAGTCGATCGGATTGAAAACTAAGGTCAATCGAGCACAGGGAAGCAGTTGTTTGAGAATTCGCAAATGACCCTCTGCATCAGACCAACTGCGAAAGCGACCGACAACGACCCTTTGTAGATTTGGAAGCAAACGAACCACGATCCACGGCTTGAGACGTTTCTCATACGGCATAATAGGTGTATCTCCTTGTTAATTGGAGCCATAGCCAGTCCTGATCCCTCGGAAAGCATCGGACTGGCTTTTGACTTTTGCATACTTAAGTTTAATCCAAATAAAGCAGTTTTACAACCGCAGCGGTCTATTATGCAACTGTTACAGTCTATACAGCCCAAAAATTGACCTACAAGGTGCTAGCATCTGCCTTGCAAAGGTTGTGAGCAGTTAAACAGTGATCCGGTGGAGATTAGCAGTTGTCATGGCCGATCGGAATATCAGTAACAAGGAACTGGCTGTCCTAACCGGGATGAATCCCAGGTCTATTTCTCGGCTCAAAACTCGCCGTTACCTGACCAGAATAGACGCAGCAACGTTAAACGTTCTCTGCAAATCACTGAATTGCAAGCCCGGAGACTTAATGGATTACGAAGAGGACAATCCCGATCGAGGCTGAAATTTGAGGACACAAGCGATCGCACTGTTTTGAGGTGATTTGTACGATCGCCCTCTTTCAACCAAGGGCGATCGCACGCTTATCAACTCGCAACCAAAATTAATCGATTGGATCGAAAACTAAGGTCAATCGAGCCGCGGGAAGCAGTTGTTGGAGAACTCGCAAATGACCCTCTGCATCTGACCAACTGCGAAAGCGACCGATAACGACCCTTTGTAGATTTGGAAGCAAACGAACAACGCTCCACGGCTTGAGACGTTTCTCATACGGCATAATAGTTGTATCTCCTTTGTAAAGGTATCTCCTTTGTTAATGGGAGCCATAGCCAGTCCTTGCTTTCCACGGCGGGGGACTGGCTTTTGACTTTGCTGTGGTGTGCTGTACAAATTATTGCACAAAAGGCCCTCATTGGTAGCAGAAAATTACTAAAATAGCGTTATAACACCGCGATCGGCGTAAACTTGTATGATTGGGAGCGTTCACAAACAGTAAATATTGACAGTGAGCAAGCGCGTTCACATCACACTCCCCGACTACATCTATGAATCCTTAGAACTGTGGGCAGACCGGCAAGGTAGACCCACAGCTAGTTTGATCGCTTTTATCGTTGAAACGGCGGTTTTGGAAGCGAAAAAAAAGGGAGATTTACCTTCTGAACCTGAAAAGCCCAAAAGCGGCGCCTAAAGACTTCCCTCGTGGGTTGCTGGTGCGTGTCGGGCGATCGCACTTATCGAAATTGATGAAAACTAGCATCAGCGCCCGCAGTTGGCGCCCAATATTTAAAATAATTCTCTGCTTTGTCCTCGCGATCGCCTGTTAGTGCATCAGTCCTCTCAGCAATCAAAAGTGCCAGTTATTTAATTGTCCGCCGGCTAGTCAGTTGCAGAGAAACTCACAAAAAAATATCATTCTCAGTAACCAGCTTTCGACTATACATTCAATCCTCTTGTGGGGCGGGCTTCTAGCCTGCCCCTAAAAGCTTATTGAGAATAGTGCCATCTCTCAGGGGAAACGGAAATTGCATCCCAGAATTTCCTCCTTGAGGCCAATGGTGAAAACTGTACTGTTCGCTCGCCCTAATCAATCCAACTTACCTAGATTAGACGCATCAACATATTTTCAAGGAATGACTTATGAACTTCACAGCAAGACTCACACAAACCAGCTTACTCGGTTTAATGCTATTTGCCAGCAATCCAGCCGCAACCTTGGCTATAGGACAATCGAACACAAGCACTGCACCAACAACGTCTCGCATTCAGTCTCCAATTGAAACCATACAAATAGCTAATGTATCCACTCCCCAAAAACTGGTGAGGGATTTTTGTGCTCGCAAAAGACAGACACTGGCAAACTATTTCGAGACCAGCAACTTTCGGATTTATCTGTGCTACAACCACGCCAATCAACTATATTACTACGGCGTTAAAAAAAGTAACGGCAGCACGATCGCCCTGCGTGCTCGAACTGAAGAAGGGACTGGTTACGTGGCAAAAAATGGCGCCTACGATTACATTGTTACAGGAGCTAGCCTTAGTATTTATAACAAAGGCAAACGCATTCTCGAACAACGAGTGATTCGCTCCCTTTAGTATTTCAATGCGATCGCTCTTTCAAGCCCCGACTTCTTCAAAAAGCCGGGTATCTAACAGAATATCTGGCTTTTCTGCTGAGGCAGACAAAATTTTGTCTAATTTAACCTCGAACTCAAATGATATTATGTCCGGTCGATTACCCCTAATACGGTAGGGGCTCCCCTCACGAAAAATATCTGCCAATAATTGACAATCTCAAAAACCCGCCCTTTTAATCGCTTCGCCACATTTGAGTTTGAGGTTAACAGGTTTCAACCGCCGAATAATCTCAAAATAAAAAAACCCTCCCCAACAAGGAGAAGGGAGAGTGAAAAGACAGTGAGAAATTTAAGTTTTTGCAGAATTAACAATAAGGAGTTACATCTTCGCCCCACTCGTCAGCCAAATAACACAAAGCTCGAAAACGCAGCCCAACCACTTGCTCGTAAAGCGGATTTAACTTGCACAGTGGCGGAATGGATAATAAAGTGCGATCGCCCACGAGAGAAATTTCTACAATATCAGATGAGTCAATATTGCTCTCATGCAAAAAATTATGTCAACCTCTACTCCAAGGCAGCATCCCGCTCTTGTGGCGCCCGTCGGGCCTAAAAATGGTTTACCGAAACGTCCCCAATCCAGATTTAATCATCCCGCTCTCCTGCACAATTGCGGATGCTGCTTCCCCCAAAATTTTGTGTGCGGCAGTCGTCGGATGAATGCCATCCCAAAACAAAAATCGATCGGGACTAGCACAAACACCTCCACCCGATAAACACGCACTCGTCACATTAGTCAAGCCATATTTAGCCGGGTTGGCGATCGCTTCCCGATAAAGCGCATTAGCATCCAGAGTCGCAATCTTTAAGTCAGAATGCTGTTGACTTAATACCTTAACCGTTCGCCTCAAACCCTGATTGTGCGCTTGTGTTAATGCAGTGAGACTTGCCGAATTAGCGCCTGTTCGCGTCGCCGGTAACTGCCCCAAATCTGGTAAATTTGCCAGCAGGATATTTTTAGCACCCACATCAGCAAGAGACGCGATCGCCCTCGCCACATTTTCAACGGGAAGATTCGCATTATTGACCCCCTGCAAATAGTCATTTGCACCCGCCCACAGTACATACAGCGCATGAGGATTTGCCTGTTTTTGGGATTTATTCCATGACTGAACTTGAGCTAACAAACCAGGGACAAGGCTATTGCGATCGCTTCCGGTTGTTGCACCTCCATAAGCGAAATTAGTGACTCGTTCGGGCGGCAACTTTAGGCGATCGGCAAGATACTCTACCCAAACTTTACCATTCGAGTAACGCCCTTGAAAGTAAGTCGAACGAGGCGGATATTGACCCCCGCTCGCTCGAAACACCATTCCCATATCCGAAAGACTGTCCCCAAATACATAAAGTTCATTGACAGCCTCAGAACTTTGAGCTGATAGGATGAGTGCAACCATAAAAGATAAAAGCGCAATAATTACGGCAAAAAACGTTTTTTTCAACACTTGGTATTAGTTAGATAGTTGAAATATTTGATAATTTGTACCCGGTAATTGCCGAGTTCCTGATTTTGACATTGAGTGTTATTTATATTCTTGAAATCGCTTAAATATTTGCACCAATTACTAATATATCAATTTTGTAAAAAATGTGGGGAGTAAACCTGAACTTTAATTGTGGGTTGCCCCACTCCACTGCTCAACCTACATAGATTGGTGGTGTCCTTGACCAAGAATTTCAAAGGTGGTACCCGCCACGTGATTTATCCGTGGAATCAATCCCAAATCGAAAATCGAAAATCACTTATTGCCCCCGCATTTATCCGTGGGGTCGCCTCTAAAATCTAAAATCTAAAATCTAAAATCGATTGACACTTTTCTAATGGTATCTAGCTCATAGCGCTGTGGCGGGGGCACAACCGTACATCTTTTGGGAGATTACCCAATAAAGTTACGCAAGAGGCGAACCACGAAAACCTCCCAAACAACTACCCTTGAGCTAAATATCAATCAATAAAAAAAGAATGAATTTAAAGCTGATTTACTCGACGAGCGAGAAATTGAGCGCACTTTTTATCCCGGAAAGCCTGCACAAAACAAAAACCCTCCCCAACAAGGAGAAGGGAGGGTGAAAAGACAGTGAGAAATTTAAGTTTTTGCAGAATTAACAATAAGGAGTTACATCTTCGCCACATTCGTCAGCCAAATAACACAAAGCTCGAAAGCGCAGCCCAACCACTTGCTCGTAAAGCGGATTTAACTTGCACAGTGGCGGAATGGAAAATAAAGTGCAATCGCCAATTTTGACTTCTCGCTCAAACGGACACTGGCTGGGAATAAACTTACACAGCAACCGAGCCAACTTTTGACTTTTAATTGCAGTGTTATCAAGCCATTGTTTTAGCGGATGCAAGGGGTCAAAGTGTGGCTTTTGACCGTAAGGTTGAGAAGTTGTAGCGACATTAACGGCGGTTTCTTCTTTGCCAAATCCTACCCAATGTGGCAGAGTTCGGTAGGAAACTGTATGCTCAAATACGTTCATTTTGCTCTCTTCCTCTTTTATAACGAGGTGCCAAGAACTCTCTGTAGAGCTTGTGCGATATTATCTACAATCAGTATCTACAGCATCTCGTTTTGCTTTACCGGATTGAACTTCTTAAATTTATGACTTAGGGCGAGAAAAGTAGTTCCTGATTTTTTTAAAGACGGTGTGCGCTCTAAAAAGTGTCCTCATTTCAAGCCCAAGGATTGATTGATAGGGTAAAAATTCTGTCTTCTACGTTTTAGCTTCAACCTTCGGTTGACTCTCCTTTTGTAGTTCAATTACAATTGTGACGCATCGAAGTGAATTATCCTATACGTGAAAATGCGGAATTTTTAATAAAACTTATAATATTTCTAAATAAGCTCTGCTGCAAAAAACCCTGAAACCTCGACCCAACAATCTTTGCTCGCGATCGCTCAGAAACTTCTACAATGAGAAATAATCGGTATCACCGCCCTCACCACCCATGAGTAACCCAGAAACCAAAGCTATCACCCGCGAATTGCAAAGCCACGCCGCCATTCTCGGTGGCTTCGTCTCCCTCCTCTGGATTATCGAAATTGTCGATGTATTCCTATTCGGAGGCAGGCTGAATGCTTACGGAGTCCGCCCCCGCAGCCTCGACGGACTTCAAGGCATCCTGTTGATGCCTTTTCTGCATGGCAGTTTTGCTCACTTAGCTGCCAATACCCTCCCTTTTGTGACATTGGGTTGGTTGATTATGCTGCGAGAAATTAGCGACTTTTTTATCGTGAGTGCCGTCACTGTGCTAGTCAGCGGATTCGGAGTTTGGCTGACTGGCGCGCCCTATTCCGTTCACATTGGTGCCAGCGGATTAATCTTTGGTTACTTCGGCTTCTTACTGCTGCGGGGCTATTTTGAACGCAGCTTTACATCTATTTTGGTATCTTTAATTGTCGGTTTCTTCTACGGCAGTTTAATTTGGGGAGTTTTGCCCTCGCAGCCGGGAGTTTCCTGGCAAGCGCATTTCTTTGGCTTTGTGGGCGGGGTATTAACAGCTCAACTTTTGGGGCGGCAGAAACGGCGAATTAACTAGAATAAGACTGAGGCTGCATCCTATCATCACCTTGGTTTATTGCTCATAAATTCTCTAAAAGCGTAGGTTTTTTGTCCATAAACCTGGTTTCTTGTGTAACAATTGCGTCGCGGATAGCAAGACTAACTGCTGATCAATAATTCCACGCGGGCCGGCAAGCACACAGTAAAAACTGAACCGCAACCTAACTCGCTTTCAACGTGCATATCACCACCCATCATCACGCAAAAGTGACGACTAATAGTCAATCCCAAACCCGTGCCGCCATACTTGCGGGTAGTTGATGCGTCGCCCTGCATAAATGCTTGAAATAAATGCTGCAATTGTTCGGGGGGAATCCCAATGCCCGTATCAGCTACGCGAAAAATTATTGAGTCGGAAGGTTCTGCTATTTCTTGAGTTGTTAAGCTGTCATGTTTAACTCTTTCAATACAGAGGCTAATAGTCCCCTCTTCCGTAAATTTCGCTGCATTGCTCAGCAGGTTGAGCAAGATTTGACGAGTTTTGGTAATGTCAGCATACATCATTCCCAAGTCGTCAGCACAATCAACTTCAAACTTATTAAAATTTTTATCTACCAAGGGTTTGACAGTAGAAACTACCTCGTCAATTAAATTAACCGGGTTGAAAGTTTCTAAGTAAAGTTCCATCCGACCCGCTTCAATCTTAGAAATATCTAGAATGTCGCTAATTAAAGATAGCAAGTGTTTGCCCGCTGTTTGAATTTTTTGCAAGTCGGGGATAAAATCTTCGCAGCCTAAATCCTCGGCGTCTTCTTTGAGCATATCGCTGTAACCAATAATCGCGTTGAGGGGAGTTCGCAATTCGTGGCTCATATTAGCTAAAAAGGCGCTTTTGGCTTGGTTTGCTGCTTGAGCGGTTTGAGCGACTTTTTGGAATTCTTCTGCTAATTTGCGCTGGGTAATATCTTCAGCAATACCGACGATGCGGTAAATTTCCCCTGTTTCGTTGCGGACTGGAAAAGCCCGATCGCGCACCCAGCAAACTGAACCGTCCGAGCGCACTACCCGATACTCCTCATCATAATCGCCCCGCACCTGTTTCTCAAAAGCAGCCTTGACGCGATCGAGATCCTCCCGGTGAATAGCATCCCAAAAAGCCTCCGGTTCTGACTGCAAACTCTGACAGCTCAAATTCCATATTTTCTCGCAAGCAGGGCTCACATAAACTAGCTGCTTTTGATTGGGTTCTCTAATCCAAAATACCTCATGAATATTTTCTGCCAACTGGCGAAACCGCTCCTCGCTAGCCCGCAACTGCCCCACAGCATTGTGAAATTCAGTCACATCCTGAATCAGCGATGCCACCCCGATAATGCTGCCATCAGCATCAACCAAAGTCGTATTGTACCACTCGCAAAGAATAATTTTTCCGTCTTTTCTGATGTTCTCGTTAATACTACTAATTCCTCCTTTATTAGTGAGCAAAGTTATAGATAGTTGCCTGACATACTCCTTAGCATTTTCAGGAACTATGAGATCGACTCCGTGGCATCCCATAGCTTCCAAGCGGTTGTATCCAAAAATTCTTTCCGCTGACAAATTCCATTCCGCTACTTCAAAGTTTAGATTCCATTCAATCGCTCCCAAAGGAGTTTGGTGAAGATGGAGAGCCAGTTTTTGCTGCGATTTTTTCAGAGAAATAATTAATTGATTTTTGTCGGCGATCGCAGATTCCACCCGATCTTCGAGAGTAGTAAACGACTCTTCCAATTGAGCGGCCATCATATTAAAGGAGCGAGCCAGGACACCGACCTCATCCTCCCGCTCTACAGACGCCATCAAGCGGGAATCTACTGCCATCCCGTCCCATTCTCCCCGGGACAAAGCCTCCGCAGCCTTGCTCAGACGCCGAATCGGTACAACAATCCACCTAGAAGTCAGAGCGCCAATCGCCGTTGCCAGCACCAAAGCACCCAGACACATCACCACAGTATACCGAGTGTTGGCATTAATCCTTTCCATAAAATCGGCTTCAGGAACCGTCACCACAATCAACCAGTCGAGGCCCCTGCTGTCTAAAAGCGGCGTCACCTGTAGAAATTGCCGCTGACCGTCGATCGTAAAATCTAACTGGCGAGATCTGTCAATTTTGTGCAAATCCCCGAAGCGTTCTGTCAAATAGCGGGCAGTCGATCGAATTAGAACATTCTTGCTGCTGGCTGCCATAATCCGTTTCGGAACGCCGTTGCTAACAATAAATGGCGGTTCCAGAGTAGAATTTGCCACCAATTGCCCAGATCTTTCTACAATAAAAGTCTGTCCTGATTTGCCAATTTTTAGACCTTCCAAGAATTGATTTATCTTGGAAAGTGTCAAGTCAGAACCCAGGATTCCTATCAGTTTCCCATCATCGCCATAGACTGGTTGAGCAGCCGTAATCGCTAGTTTGGGAGCATCAAAATAAGTATAAACTTTACTCCAAGTCGGTTTGCCTGCCCGCACCGGAGCTATGTACCAAGGTCGGACGCGGGGGTCGTAGTTGAGAGTAGTTTTTAATAGCTTAGTTGGTTCCCCGAACTCCGAGGGCGCGTAGCTGTGAAAGTTATAGCCAGTAGATTGATTGGAAATTTGAATTTGCAACTTGCCGTCGTCGAGGCGTTCCACTCCAATAAAATCTTTTTCTTCCGATGCGAATTGAATGTAGCTAATTTTATCAAAAATTTTGATTTGTTTGTAGAAGTAGCGTTGCAAATTATCAGCATCCTGCACGTTCAAAATGCCGAGACGGATGGCATCGAGATTGAGCTGATTTATTTGGTGTGGCGTTTCAATATAACTATTAATATGTTGCTGGATACGCGATGTGACTTCTGTCCGCAGTTGTGCGGCAACATCGTTGACGGCTATGCGCCCGTTCCGCAGCGACAGCCACCCCGTCAACCCTACCGCAGCGAAAGTCTGGAGGGCAAAAGGCACAACAAGGACGATGCGAATTGGCACTTTGCCCGACATTTTTAAAATCGGGTTGGTCAGATATTTGATTGGCATGGTAAAGCAGAACTATTATTAACCCACAACATTCCGGTCAAGTACAACTTGATGAGCGCAGATTTTGAAGTTGAGATGGTTTTAGTAGGCAAAGTGCTGTTAATAACTCGGAATCTGCCACTGGAAACTGAATTTTTAACGACTGCCACCGCCATCTTAGCGCGATCGGGACCTTTGGGAACATTGGCAAGTGAGATGAATGCAGTATCAATCCTGGACTAACTCAACACGCTCATACTATTATAGATTTGAGATTAAAGAATTAAAAAATTGAAAAACACTGGTTCTGTAAGGGTTTAGAATTTGCCGACCGTTGCATTTTTTTTTGAACAGGTATCTCAAACTAGGTTTTTTAGCGTTTTGGCGGTCTGCAACGAACTATTTTCGTCAAAAACAACCGATGGATAGCCGCCCGTGCGTCCAGCACTAACTATTTTTCCACTCCTGACCGAAAGCATCCAGGATACAAGCCCCCGTATTCATCCGTCCAGAAATAAAAAACCTGTATCCGATGAAACTTGCCGAACGTATTTATCCGTGGGGTAAATTCTTCAAATTTCAAATCTCAAATCTCAAATCTCAAATCGATTGACGCGCGCTAATCAAACCAATCGAGTTTTTGGTTGACTCATGCTTGAAATGACGTATTTTTGCGTTTCAACCCGGCCGCTGCGTCAGTTTTATTTGACCGATAGCGCGATCGAAAGTTATAAGTTTTCACAGCAACTGCAATTGATATCTCCACAAGCAGCTACTTTTGATAGAGTACAACTTAATTGCGACTGGGTAAAATAAGCATAGTAGGATGCAACTAGCGGAGGCATGGATGATGAACGCAGTTATTGCTACTCTTGGCACTGCTCTCGGACTGAGCTCAATTTTTATCGGTTTGACGCCCGCAGTTCTCGCCCAACAAAGACTGCAACCAGCGCCCCAATATTCGGAAACGACTTTATCTGGGGACTCGTTGAGGACTGTGGAGGACAGAACCTTAGACTCGGACTACCAAAACTTGATTGGTGGACCAGAAACGGCGGCTAATTCTGCTAGAAGGGAAAGAAGCTTGGGCGACACATTTCGCCTCAAAATCGAGGGCCCATTGGAATTTATTACTACTCCTTCGGACGCCCAGCGTCAAGGAAATCCTTTACCTCCAAAACAAACCGACAGCGGTACAGAAGCGGGAGTTCAGCTTCAGCTAGGACTTTAGGATTTTTAAATAAATTGATGTGAAGCAAACGAGCGATCGCGAAACCCAATTTTTGATTCTAGCAGTTCTTGTGACTGCGATCGCTTTTTTATCAGAGTTTTATCACAAGTTTTGTGCGGTTTCGATCACACAAGGTTCTCTATTGTGAACCTAAAATTAGACCAATTAAACTTCCGATAAAGACCAATTAGCTACATATCTTTACAATAGCGCATAAAACTGGCGGTGAAGGTGATGAGAAAGGCTCAACTGATCGATTATTTGCGGGGAGAGTTGGCAATATCGAATTCTGCCATTGCCGTTGCTCTCCGACACGGTGAACAAGATGCCAGCGAACTGCCGATGGTTCTGTGGCAGTACGGGTTAGTAACACTGGAACAATTAAACCTGATTTTTGATTGGATGGAAGCTCAGCCAACTTAGCAATTTAACTAATGCGAATGGGAAGTCCCGCGCTCTACCGAAGGTGAGCGTCGGGATGAAAATGAGTCAGAAAATAAATTGAGCGACAGCGAATCAATATCGTTTTTGTGCGCGTATGATATTTTTACCGGTATTCTGCACTCCTGATAAATGTATAAAGCTTACAAGTACAGAATTTATCCCACAGATGAGCAAGATGTCTTGCTGGCAAAGTCTTTTGGCTGTGCGAGATGGTTCTGGAATTATGCTTTGAATCTGTGTCAAGAAACTTACAAGAATACCGGGAAAGGACTATCGAGAGCATACATACAAGGTTTGCTCCCTGCACTCAAGAAAGAATACGAATGGTTGAAAGAACCCTATTCTCAATGCTTGCAGGTCGTTGCATTGAATTTATCTACTGCCTACAAAAACTTCTTTGACAAGAGGGCGATGCCACCCAAATTCAAAGCCAAGCACGACAGGCAGTCGATCAGTTATCCTCAAAATGTCAAATTTGACGGTGACTATATTAATTTACCTAAAATTGGTTTAGTTTTCTGTCGGCGGCACCGTGATTTCGAGGGCGACATCAAGACCGTTACCGTGTCTCGTAACCCAGACGGCAAACACTTTATTTCTGTTTTGACTGACGACGGGAAAGAAAAGCCTGAATCCGTCCCAGCAGGTAAAGCTATTGGCATTGATGTCGGGTTGACTCATTTTGCGATTACCAGTGATGGTTCTAAGTTTGGCAATCCCAAGCATTTTGTTAAACGTCAGCGGAACCTAAAACGTAAGCAGCAAAAGCTTTCTCGCAAAAAGAAAGGCAGTCAAAACAGGAAAAAGGCAAGACGGGCGGTGGCAAAAGTTCACTCCAAGATTGCCCGATGCCGGGAAGATTTTCTACAAAAGCTATCCCGCAAGATAGTTAACGAAAACCAAGTTATTGCAGTGGAAAATCTCAACATCAAAGGCATGGTAAAGAATCATAATCTAGCCAAAGCTATTAGTGATGCTGGCTGGGGTATGTTTTGTACCATGCTCAAGTACAAGTCCCAGAGCGAAGGAAAGCAATATGTCGAAATCGATAGATGGTTTCCGAGTTCTAAAACTTGCCATGTATGTCTAAATCGAGTTGAGAATCTCACTCTTGATATTAGAGCATGGAGTTGTCAGCATTGTGGTACTCACCACGATCGTGACGTAAACGCGGCAACCAATATTAGAAATGAAGCCTTGCGGATTTTGGCGTTAGGAACTAGCGCTTCTGCCTGTGGAGGGGATGTAAGTCGATCTGGTAAAACTTCGGTTTTGTGGGACGCCCCGCCCCGTTGAATCAGGAAGCCAGCGCTGTACCACTTAAGTGGTCAGCGTCTGGTAGTTCACAATCCTGAGTTAAAACCCACATTCCGCAGATATTTAGACAAATTTAATAGTTTTAAATTGGGAGGCATAAAGCCATGGAATCAATATATA
>NZ_JAUBTU010000099.1:0-26395 GCF_036705085.1 Microcoleus sp. B6-A1 | reverse complement strand
CATCCATAAATAAAGCTCTGACGAATGACGTAATTGGCGGCATTGTAGAGGTTTTTGGACTTGAAAGCTAGTTCGTCTATTTGGGCGAAACGGTGTGACGTTGATTTAATGATGTGCCTCTGTGTTAGTTGCATTTGAGACTTGCGTTTTTTGGGCTATGCGTATTCCTTGTTCAACACTCACAACAATAGAATACCATTATTGTTTATAATTGCTTATAAACTCAATGAAGTTTTACAATACCGGTTTTCAGTTGCATGAGAATAGGGTAATTGCTAATTCCTCATTAATCGGAATTCTGACAGAATTTTTTACCGCATCAAGTCCCTCCTTTTCTGGGGTGTGGACTTGATGCGGCTTTAGCCACATTCTTCTAACTTAATTGTGTTGGTTTTCAATATATTTTTTAACAATCTCTTCCGAGGCGTTACTAACTGTGTCGTAAAAATACAGTATATTCCATGTATATTTAGTACACTGCATTCCGTAGATAAGCCGAAAAAATGAAACTTTATGCGATCGAGTTTCGTAAAAAAATAGTTAAAGCCTATGAATCCGGTGCTACCTCAGTTAGGGCGCTGCTAAATTGTTGAGCGCGTAAATACAAGATTAACACATCCTGATAGCTCGTTTGACAGGAAAAACTTTTTGTTATTCTAAATCAGGCAACAAGTTGCTCAGACATTCCCTTCGATTATTAATTCACTCTCTAAAATTTGCTGAGCTTCCGATGCCATATCAAAATCAAAGAAATTATTTTGGTTTTATGCGATCCCCGGTGTTGCTTAGTGATACCCTAATTCAGCCAGGCCTTTTTTGTAATATCATCGAGGCGCTCAACGTTCTTCTCTCTGCTGCAAATGCCACCAAACTTCATGATGACAGACGTACCAAAAATACAGGGCTAAATTCAGAAGAGCTAATAATTTAGTGCCATCTTCTAACATCGCGTGTACTCCTTGATTTCGCAAGTGTAAAGGATCCGCAAACCGCGAGATAGCCAACAATAGGAATGCTGCGACTAATGGCAGGTAAGGAGTGGTTTTGATGTATCGCCAAAACTTAACTCCGTAAAGGAAAACTGCACTACCATAACACAAATAAATTAATTTCTTAGATATTCCCAACCGAGAAATAATCAAAGTCATCCGAAACCTGTCATCTAGGAAAAAGACTCCCAGCAGTAAAGCACTAAAAAATAAGAATATCCCCGATCGACTCCGCGGCTCTTTTTGGCGCAGCACTCCGAAAGTAAATGCACAAATTGCGACTGGGGTGCACCATAGGACTTCGGAAACTCCGGTGAGAATGCCTTCGTAAGGGAACCAGAAATTAAAAGGATCGCTAAACAGGCGTTCAACTCCGTCTCCCTGGTTGTTGAGTTTGGCGTATATGCTCAGCGCGCACAAAATCAGAATAGTCAGAATGTTAAAAGCAGCTAAAAACCGTACACGAAAAAAGTGTTTTTTGAAAACTTCTAAAGAAGTTGAAAACTTGGGAATTTTATCGAATAAAGGTAGATGCTTCATAAAAAATGTCTCCCAGCAATAGAGTTCGTTACTTATTCACGGGTAGCCAAACCACAAAGGTAGTGCCGCGATTGGTTGGATATAAATGAGTTTCCGCCGATGGCAGCCATTCAGGATTGACAGGGGAAAATACTTCTATTTCTCCTTGCATTTGGCGGACTAAATCGCGGGCGATCGCCAAACCCAATCCTGTGCCGGGAATTTCTGTCTGCGCTTTTTCTCCCCGGTAGTGCCGCTCAAATAAATGCTCTAAATCCTGGGGGGGAATGCCGGAACCTGTGTCGCTGACGGCAACTGCTATGGCAGGCAATTGGCTGTATCCTGCCCGATCGCCATCCCCTACTTTGTACCTGACTTTAATATAAATTTGGTGGCCGGCAGGGGTATATTTCAAAGCATTGTCAATTAAATTGCTCAAAACTTCGCGCAAAGCTCGATCGTTGGCCCAGACTGGTGGCAAATCCGCCTCCATGTCGGCGACCAATTTCAGATTCCTTTCAGAGGCGATCGCCTCGGCGGAATTTAACAGCGGTTTTAAGACTTCTGTAACAAAACAGGATTCCTTCACATTTGCCGCAGGTGACAGCGACAGAGGAGAATGCCGGATTGATTCCACATTGGAGATTGCTTTTTCTGAAGTACCCGATCGCAGTTTTAGATGTGATTCGCCGGTGTCAACAGTTCGATCGAACTGGCCAAGCAACTCTTGCAGCCGATCGCTCTCTCGGACAATACTAAAAGCCACATTGCGGTTTTTGTCTTCCGGTACCAGCCGCCGCGCTAACAGCTTGCCAAAAGTTCGCAACGCTGTCAACGGACTTTTGAACTGGTGCAGCAAATTGTGCATCGTGTCGTAAACCTGAGCCTGGATTTGCCGACTCGTACCCAATTCCTGCTGCATCCACTGCGATCGCTGGTCTAAAATGCAGGCTAGGGCTAAGGTGCGAGCAATTTGTTGTATCTGAGCCTCCTCTCGCTCGTTCCAAGGCCTGTCTTGCCGACCGCTGACTAGAAGTCCCATTACAGCTCCCTCGTGTATCAGAGGCGTCACAATTTGCATCCGCTGCTGCCACACATTCTCCGGGCCTTGGCACTGATGGGAACTGCGCTCCTTACCCGGAAGTCGATCAGGTGCGATCGCGCCTACGGTTGATTCTTCCACAGGCACAACAGGCGGCGCCAGCAGTCGCGGTACTGGTTTTACTGTCGAGCTTTCGGAAGATTGTAACCTCAACCCCTGATTTTCTTCCGATTCGGCTGAGGTTTCTGGGTAAACTGCGATCGGCACCAACTTTGCTTCGCTGCCTTCTACGAGCTCTTGTGTCAGGTATACCGCGCTGAATTTCGCTCCCAAACTGACGGCGATCGCCACCTGCGAGCGGCAAAGTTTGACAAATTCTGAACTGGCTGGCATTAACATGAGCGCCACATTAAGATATCTAACGGAATTCTAAGTAAATTACAAATGATCGACCGCCGATTACTGATGAGAGACTTCTAGATTTCAGGTTTCTTGGCTTTGATAGAAGGCAGCTATGTTGAAGGCATGGGGCTTTCATGAACCCTAATTGCCCCGCCTCCCCGTCCGCGCAGCTTCCACCGATCCCCAAGCTGGGCTTTTGGCGGAACTTGCGGCCAGCCCTACCACAACCGTTACACTTTTGTCGATCGGCACGAATGTGAAGATTATGTCGATATATTAAAAACAGTTGATTTTTTGAGCTAGAACGGATATACTGGCCTCGGATTTGGTAGCTATCATTACAACCTGTCTGCTCATACTGTCTGCTCACAGAGGAGGTAAAGAAATTGGCCAGGAGACGCAAACGCAAGAGTCGCCGCCGACAAGAAGGACGCAGAATTTTAGAGTGTGTGCCTCAATATAGCATCGAGAGCGGCGAAGATAAACCCGTAACAGCGGCTCGCAAGTTCATCCATGCAGAAGGCATTGCTCCCCCAGCTTTGCTGTTAGTCAAGCGTAACGAGCATACCACTGACAGATACTTCTGGGCTGAAAAAGGTTTATTTGGAGCCCAATACGTAGAAGAGAACCATTTCTTGTTTCCCAGCTTAAAGGTGATGTTGGAAGCTACCACAGAAAAAATTCCTGTGGTGTCAGCCAGTCGCGCATAGCTCAAAATGTTTAGCTCAAAACATTGACGGCAATGTTTTTCTAAGTCTTTTAACAAAAGCGCGAGAGTTCTCATTGTCTGGAGAGTGCCAACTGAATTTTCTGCGAAAAGTCCTTACAAATTAGGGTATAAGGAGCCATCGCAACAGGCTAGATCGCAGCCCAAGGGCGATCGCCACAATTGGCACTTTCACGATAATGGTTTTTTTTTGACTGTTTTGTCGATCAATTTGTCGATCGAACAAGTGGATCAAAAAAACAGCCACGGGTTTATCAACGAGAGAGCCGCACTTGAGTTATCGGTTTGTCAGCTAGAAGTCTAACTACGGCATCTAGCATATCAAAAAACGTTCCGCGTCAAACTTTTAATCGATCGGCTTCAAATCTAAAGCTTTTTGCATGGCTGCTAGTTCATCCCGGTGAGCTCTGACAGTAACAAAGCTCTTGGTTTGGCTTCCCGACTCAGCAACTGATTCGAGTTTGAGGGAGACTTGCTCCGAACGTCCAGCTTTTTTCCAGTAAAATACCCCCGCCAGCGGGGACAGCATTACCAAAGCTAGGAAAATTTGACCCTGCTGAGGAACTAGCATTCCCAAAACCAGTCCCAAGCACAGAGTGCCACCTGCACTCAGCAGTGTTAGAAAAATAGCTAGAAACCAACTCGGCCGCACAAAACCCTCAAACGTGACTTTATAGTTGGGGGCATCGACGGCTGCAACTCGGTAAGCTCTCTGGGCAAAATACTGTTGTAAGTCGGTTAACAGTGACTCTTGGGCGCTCTCGGAAGCCAGCTTGACTTGTTCGATTCGATCTTTGACTGAAGCCTTGATGAAGAAAAACAAGCCAACAGCCAACAGTAGCGTCAGCACAAAGGTAGAAGGAAGAACAGCAGTATCCATCGGTAGAAGTTTGTGTAATTGAAATTATCTACTATTACTTTACAGAACTTTACATAAAAAAGCGATCGAGGACTTACGCAGACACTTTGTTATCAAAATTCGCAGAAAGCTTCTTCTGCAAGGCGTTTTGCTCTCCATCACCCAATTCCCCTATCTCCCCATCGTCGCTAATTCTCAAGTGACAATGCGTAAGTCCTGACGTAGTTTAGCTGCTTTAATCGCTGTGCGGCGGGCGATCAAGCAAAGCGAAGGCAATCAGGCAAATCGCTTTGCAAGTAGCGCCAGCATCTCCAGGGTTGAGGCATCCGATTCAAACTCGGCTAACCCGTCTGACCAGTTTCTAAGGCGCGGGAACGACGCTCTGACGCGCCGTTTCCCTGACCAATGTACTCATGCCAGAGACGAGCGAGGTCTTGAGCTTGGTGCCGCCACTCAGGGAGGATTTGATACATCCGGCGGGGGCGGCCTCGTCCTTCTACTTTTTTCCAGTAACCGGTGATTACGGCTTCATCTTCGAGGAATTTCAGAGCGCTGTAGAGAACGGTATCAGAAAGTCGGTAGATGGGGAATTCCCTCTCTAGTTGGCCAATCAGTTCTGTACCGTAGGAATCTCCGCGCAATAACACGGAGAGAATGTAACACACCGCTAGTTCCTTGTTTAGATAAACAGGAGGGGGGTCTTGAAAAAATTGATAGATATGTTCAAACTTCATCTGTCTTGTCCGCTGGAAACTCTCGTGATACCGTCAGGTTAACGGGAGAGGAAAGCGGGGCGGGGTGTGCCGCTTCCTAATGATTAAGTGGGACACCGGGGAAACAGAGGTGCAGTATTTCCCCAGTGAATGTTGATAGCCCCAAACGCTTGTCCTGCACTTCGGTAATGTTTGCCTGCGCCTTGGTTGAGCAGCGCGGGCGTAACTAGCGCAATTTTTTTCCTCTTCCAATGTATCGCAGCGACTATTGTCAAGTGTGCGATCGCCTGCAAGAGTTGGCAGTTACTTGGGGAATTAGTGTTTTAACTGAATTTGCCCTTGATGTTTGCGTTCAAGCGCAGGCTTTAAACCGAACTCAGGCCTAACATAGCCCGCAGTGTAAAAGTTAGAAAGACAAAAGTCGCTACAATCGAACTAATCAGGGCGATCGCAGTTGCCGGTCGATCGAGCAGGGGTTTGAGTCGCTCGAACAGGAAAAAGAAAATTCCCAGACATATCGTAATGAAAAAGCGCGGGTAGCGAGAGACGTTATTAATAAAATCTTGCATGAGCTTGGTGGGGTAAAGTGTCACAGCACAATCTTTGACTGGTAACACTTGTGAGCGAGTTAGACAATTTTGGCACAGCCGGAGCTAAATCTGCCGATCAGGCGATCGGGCATTTTTGCCGGCGAGGCTGACATATATAATTCTAACGAAAACTTTTTGCCGATCGCTCCGGCACTCTCTGTTTAATGCCACGCGACCTCCGGTAAGAACTTCAGAAGTATTTCTATTGAGTTCTAGTTGTGATAAATATTAGAGGGCCGTTATTTCTAGATAAATGTCTGCTGCCGCACCTTCTTTCGTCTTGCCACGTCCGTTTCTGAAATGGGCAGGAGGCAAAACTCGGTTGATTGGACAATATCAACCTTATTTTCCTGAAAAGTTCACCACTTACTACGAGCCTTTTTTGGGCGGCGGAGCTGTATTTTTTTACTTAGCACAGCAGCACCCTGGTTTGCAAGCTGTTTTAACAGATATTAATCCTGAGTTGATTAATGCTTATCGCTGTGTCAGGGATAAAGTTGAGGAGCTGATTCTACTTTTAGAGGAGCATCAGTTAGAACATACCAAGAACAATAAAGATTATTATTACTCGGTGCGATCGCGCTCCTACAAAACAGATATAGAAAAAGCAGCACGCCTGATTTACCTAAATAAAACTTGTTACAACGGCCTCTACAGAGAAAACTCAAAAGGTGAATTTAATGTTCCCATAGGTCGATACAAAAATCCTAACATTTGTCAAGCAGATTTACTGCGATCGGTCTCATCTTTACTCGCGCCCGCTCAAATTGAAGTCAGAAAATTCGATGAAATTTTGGATTTTGCTACCAGCAGCGAAGACTTTGTTTATTTTGACCCGCCTTATTATCCAATCAGTGCCACCAGTAACTTCACCACTTACAGCCGGGATAATTTCAAAGAATCGGAACAGCTTAAACTGAGAGATATTTTTGCCCAACTTGCAGAACGGGGCGTGAAAGTTATGCTGTCTAATTCCAACTGCGATTTTATCGAAAAAATCTACCGCGACACTCAAGTTTTCCCAAATAAATCTCTGCCAAAGCTCATTGAAATCTCAGCATCTAGAGGAATTAATTCTAATAGTTTCAAACGCGGAAAAATCAAGGAATTATTAATACGTTTATTTTAAATCTTATTTAAGCCAAGTCTCTAATTAAGGAATGAGAATTAAATAACTTACAATGCGTGATGGTTCTTGTGGGATGGGCGTCCCGCCCGTCCAGAAAGGGCGGGCTAAGAGTGCCCAACCCATACTCCCCACAAACTTGTGTAAATTATTTAATTCGCGATCCTAAGCATATTTTGTAGGAGCAATACCTAGTTTCGCCAGACGCGGCCAAGTTCCGTAATTTCTGTTACAGATATTTGTTAGCCCAGGTAATAAAACCTTCGAGCTTGTGAACTGCCAACAGATTTTGATTGTCAGGAATTTGTTTTTTAAACCAGTCGATCGAACCTTGTCTCATACCGTCACCACCCACTATAACAATAGTTGGCACCCGATAACAATTTTTAATATTTAAATTGAGGTAAGGATACTTCTCGTCTACTGAACCTTTGTCTTCTTGCCACTTGCACTCAACAATTAGACCCAGAGGAAATAAACCGCAACCAACAATATAAAAATCGACATTTATTTCAGTTTCATAGATACTAGACCCGATATAAACCTGTTTAGCATATCGCTTGGGATTTTCAGTAGAGATTAAGAGCCAATCTCGCTTGCGCTTTTTCGGCAACTGGGGGCATATTTCGAGATATCCGTGGCCTCTCAACGTACCTTCTACAGTTGTTTCTAAAACAAAACCAGTTTTATTGGCTCTAAAACCCCTATTCATTTTGTTGCCTCCTGAATATAATTTGAATTAAGCCGATCGCACTTCGATCACTCCCCTGTCAAAAACCCGTTTGTCAGTACCGATAGAACTGACAAACATCCGGTCTTCATAGACATCAAACGTCGCAAAACTCAGGCGGCTAGCAGAATACTCCGTCCACTCAGAACGACTCACCGGACGAGTGCCCCCACCAGCACCACAAATTAAATAAGTCGTACCGTTAATCGAGCGAGTGCGTTCGTAACTGTGCTCGTGTCCGTTGATATAAAGCTGCACGCCGTACTTTTGAAACAAAGGCGTCAAAGTCTTAATAAAAGATTGATTCAATCCGTACAGGCCAGAGGAATAAATCTGGTGATGGCCGAACACAACTTTCCAAGGTGCGGTGCTCTGACTCAACTCTTTTTCCAGCCAAACAAGCTGATTTTTCCAATCCGCATTGTGATTGGTATCTAAAGCAAAAAACTGTACGGGATCGCGGCGAAAAGTATAGTAGCGACCTTGCATATTAAAACCCGCATATTTAACTTGCGGATCGCCGTTAGCAGTGCGGATATCGTGATTTCCCAGACAAGCATAAAATTTTACACCTTGCTGTAATAATGGCTGATAAGGACGCTCGAAAACAGCATTAATTTTTTCAATTTCGCCGTTATTGTAGATATTGTCGCCGGCGAGAACAGCAACATTAAAAGGGTTTTCCCGGTGATATTGCGCCATCGCCTCAGCGACAGCATACTGACCTTCTGCGCCGGTACCGGTGTCGGCTACCGAAATAAAGCGTAAAATAGGCGGTGAGGCCGGCAAAGGGACGATCGCCCTTTCTGCCTCAACGTTAGAAGGGACAGCAGCGTTGGCGTCTGTACCCCAGGCAGTCCGAAGCTGAAACATTTTCCAGACTCCGGCAAAACCAAAGCTGCTGAGACTGCCTAAAATTAGAAAGTGACGGCGTTTGATGCTCATTTTGATTCAGTTACAACTAATGAAATGATAAATTAAGGTTGAGATGGCTCAATTAAAATTTATCTCGTTTACATATATTTGCAACGCCCCAAGGCAGAGAAAATGTCAGAAGAACAACTAAACCAGTCAATTCCAGAACCCTCTCAATCTCCGACACCGGAGGTTGATTCGGCCGCAAAGTCTGCCCCCACTGGCAGCAAAACTCAAAATGCCAGCAGCGCGGTTCCCAAAAATCAGAGAATCAAAACTTTGATGGCATCGATTGCGAATTTGGGAAAAAAAGGCCAAAAATTACCAGCCGAACCCCCCTTGCAGGCCCAAAAGCCGATCGCGCCCACCGCTTCAGACTCAGCAACAGTAACTCCTCCCGCTGTGGCTGTGGAAGTTAACAGCGTGCCACCAAAAGTTGCTGTAAAAGTTGATAAAAAGCCTGTATCTCAACGCAGCGAAGGGAGCTTTTTACAGAACGTCAGTGTACTTTGGCAAAGTATTGTGCGGCTAGTGCGATCGCTACTGCCACCATCTACGAACCAGAAGCTGTCCGATCCAATTTTAAACGCGGCCATAGCAGCAATTCTGATCGTTGTAGTCGGTTTAACTCTCAACAGTTTCTCAGCAAAACCGCCGGAGAAAGTAGCAAAAGTGCCTCTCCCAGCAGCGCAGCAGTCGCCGCCAACCTTTGATGATTTTATGGCATCGGGAACGCCGAAATCGCCAGAGGCGATCGTACCGCCAGCGCCAATCTCTCCTAAATTCAAAAGCAAGTTGCCCGATTTAGTGGCGCCGGAAAAACCGCAACCAGTAGAAATTATCCCACCGCCACCGCTGACGCCCGAACAGTCTCTGATTGCTGCGATTCAAAATCAAGTTACTGACATTAAGAATCGACTGGGCGGCGGTTTAGTTGAGTCTGTTAAAGCTAATTTTGCCAGCAGCATTTTGACAGTAAAAGTCGCTGCTGATTGGTACAAACTCAGCGAAGTTGAGCAAAATCAACTAGCAACGAAGATGTGGAAAGAAGCTAACTCACTCGATTTCAGCAAGTTAGAAATTGCGAATATGGAAGGCAAGTTAATAGCTAGAAGTCCGGTTGTTGGTTCGGAAATGATTATTTTAGAGAGAGGGATTAATTAGAATTTAAATAGTCTGTATCTGTACACCATCTTACCAGCCTTAAAGTCCAGGACGCAGCACCTAATCATGTAGGTGTGCACTGCACACCTTACCGCTGTTTATTTTGTTGAGGATATTGAAACTTTCTCAAACCCGACAGAATGCTACCATTAAATTAATTAACTTTGAGGAAAATTGAAAAATGACAATTTTAACTCAAGTCGAACAAGTAGAAATTGAATATGCCAGCAGCGACGGAGAACCGATGGCTGAAAGCGACATCACGCGCGATTACATGACTTACAGCGTAGAAGCTGTCAAGCTTTACTTTCAAGAACGTTCTGATGTTTACGTGTCAGCTAATTCTTTCATTTATTATGAACAAGGGAACAACAGGGAGCATTCGATTTTGGCAAAAAGCATTTTTTTTACAGTGCGAACTATTGAATATCTCGCACTCTAAAAGCCAAACAGAGATGCTCCCGTTGTTCCGTAATTTCCCGTCAGTCAATTTAAGTAGGCTTGAAATGCGAGCCTACAACAATCTAAGTATTTTGGCTGAGTAACGTACATTACTTTGATAAAGAATCTGTAAAATTTTAACAATTCAATCACAATTTATCAGTCAAACAAACTAACTAGCGCAGCAACCTTCACATATGCTCTGCTATTAAGTTGTTGCGGACACTGCCAGTTTCCCAGTACCCGACGGAAAATATCAGTAATTTCCGTGATTGACTTGCTGCCGAAAATACGGGAACATTATTCTTAATAAAAGCTTGGCAACTCAATAAAAATCACGCACTAAAAACTTGATTAAGTCCGAATCCACACATTCTTCTTGAATGAAGGGTGAAGCGCATCAATTAGTTAGTTTGAAACTATCACAAGCAAACAGCTCACTCGCATCTACGGAAATTAAACATGAAACTTGTTAAAGATTCACCTTTTAACTCTCAAGATCCGTTTCAGAATTTCCTCGCCCCAGAATTCGAGATTGATACCAAAAACTTACTCAATAGTCAAGCTTACGCCAGCAACATCTCAGAACAAACACTCCCTCCACTTCGGGCCGCTGACAACAACAATAGCGCTGAAGACATCGCCAGCTTTTCCAACTCCCTCAGTTTGAGTCAGAGCTTCCCCAACACAGATTTTAATCCTTGCGAATAAAAATAGCGCACTGGATGCTCTGACTGGGGAAATTATAGGTAAAAGGGATCTCGACTATTCCGACAAAGATGCTTTAATCGGCGAAAGACGCGCATCCCAACTCGCACCAACAGCTTCTAATCCGAAAGCACCTCCCATCATCCAAAGTGCCGAACTTAAGTTTACAGACAGCAACAATCAATCTTTTCCCAACAATCAACCCGTTCTCTTCATCACGGGTACTAATGTATTAGTAGATAACTTGAGCGACCCGTTAGGCAGCCGATTCAGCGACTTAACCGTTAAATTTATCGTAGGCAGACAAGCTTACGAAGGAACAGTTTTGACAGACAAAAGTCGCAAATTGGCAAACAATCAATTTGAAATCGCCGTTCAAGTTCCCAACACCTTACCGTTAGGTGAATCCCGCATCGTCATCAGCCGCAAGCAAAACGAAAAAGTTAGCCCAAATCCCTCAGAACCAGCCAAAGAAGTTAAATACGATAGCAGTCCTTACCGAATAGAAAACAATACAGAATACATCTTTGGCGCGCAGTGGACAACAGATAAAATCGCAATTATTAACGGTGCAAATCCCGAATCAGTCGTCACAGCTACTAATAGCAGCGACTTGTCGATTGCCAGCGTTTCTGTAGGCACGGATGATATACTCGATCGACCGCGAGAACTAACACTCACCAGTGACGGCAGCCGTGCTTATGTAGCGATGGATCGTTCCGGGCGCATTGCTTTAGTCGATCCGATGACCAGGCAACAGGTAGACACTCAGCCGAATACCGCTGGTATTAACCCGATAAATTTGCCCAGCGGTGCAGAACCTCGATCCATAGTCCTAGACCCCCGCGACCAATACGCTTACATCGCAGACGGAAAAATCGGCAGCAACTCCATCTACGTTCTCGATATCAACCCGTTTTCCTCAACCTATCACCAAGTCACCCAAACCATCCCAGTCGGTACAGCCCCAAGCGGTTTGCGACAAATAGCCATTAGCAGCGACGGCAAAAAGCTGTTTGTTACCGCACCAAACGGCTCGAACAGCAAAATTTACGCTGTTAACATTGACCCCAAAGACCGACCCAGCGACCCCAGTCAAAACTCTAAAAAGTGGAATCAATTAATCGGAAGTATCACAGCCGATGAAGGAGTACAAGGAATAGCAAGCACCGTCAATCCCTTAGCCATGACCTTTACAAACAGTGGGAAAGATAGCAAAGGATTTGGGGTATTGGACATTACTAATAATGACCCGGTGAGTTTTGCTGCTACCACCCGATATACAAATTTAGGGCTGGGTTCAACTTTTGATTACTTCGATGTGAATGAGGGAGTTTCGGTAACGGTTTTACCGGATGCTAGCTATGCGTTTGTTGTGGGTCGCAATGCGGACACGAAATTTTTCGGTCAGGAATTGCCCAGCGTGGATGGAGACCCGCGGGCCGGTAGCAATATCGGCATTATCAAAGACCCGCTGACAAATCCGCAATTAGTAGCAGCAACTCGACCAATTCCCGACGGATTTGCTACTGATTTAGCGCTTTCAGGTAATAGCAAGTACCTCTATGCTTCCTATCCCAATTTGAGCGGTGCTAATGGCAAGGTGTATGTCTTTGACACTGAAGAATTCGTGAAAACAGTGACAAACCCCGGTCAATTTCAAATTGATGCTAAAGGTAGGGGTGTCGGGCTGCCTTTGTTTGACACCACTACGGCACGAAATGCTACGGTTGCTGACCTTTCCACAGTGCCGATCGATAATATTAACCCAGCGGTTAGTGTTGCTGCCGACTTCCAGATTCTGACTGATGCGAACAACCAGTATACTTACGGCGTGCCGCCTGGTAGCAAGCGAGCTCCCGTTGCTGCGACTAACTCTCGCGGTTTAGCCGCGACACCGCTGGATTGGCTGGATTTAACTGGGCCAGGTGAGAATACAATAAATGACTTGACTCCGACTTTTGAGTGGAATTTCAGCATTCCTGATTCCCAAATACGCGAAGTTAATTTGTTTGTAAGTACCTTCCCCGAAGGTGAGGGTCTGTTGCCTTGGGACCAAGTTGTCAATTTATCTGAAGTGCTGCCCGATTCCGACCTAACTCAAGAGGAAAAAAGACAATTTTTGAGTTCTCCGTGGCAAGAGTTTGATGACTTTAATCCCAACCGCATTCTCACAGCAACTTGGAAGCCTTCTGGTGGCTGGGTTTGGAATGGAGGTGACAGGTTTGGAGATAACAACAATTTTACCCTCGATCCAGACCGGACTCTCACAGCAGGTCAAACCTATTATTGGGCTGTCGAAGCAATAAACACTGAGGGAGAGCGAAATCTTGATTTTGGGGAGTTTAATACACAGCTAGAAAGCTCTCTTTCTCCGTTCAGAAGCGTCACTGTTCTCACTCACGGTTTTACACCTCCGATAGTTGCAGAAGCAGTAATTCCTCCTAACTTTTTTGACATCGCAAACAATATCGCGGATGCAGGGGGTGGGGGTTTGATTATTCGCTACGATAAGGGTACAGGTTTCTGGGTTCCTGTCGATAAATATGGGGCTGTGATGCAAGACTTCCCCGCAGGTCAAAATCCAGAAACCACAACAAATTACCTCGAACAATTAGCTACTTACATATCTGACAATTACAGCGACAAATCTTTAGTGCTTCTGCCTGATTGGGCTCAAAACAACGAATCAAGCGTGCCTGATTCTGGTTTTACAGAAGGTGCAGCAGATGCTTTCTACGCCTCGCTGGTGCAGTTAGACCAAGCTTTGGGCGGAACTATTGGAGGACTCGATTCTCAAGGGAGGCCGCGCTTTTACGACAGCGAAGGGAAACTGATTCGAGAGCAGGGTGACTTGTTCGACTCTCCCATGCACTTTATTGGCTTCAGTCGCGGAACAGTTGTTAATAGTGAAATTGTGCAGCGCTTGCTGACAGCATTCCCCTTGGCAGGCGGAACAAATGAATTCGGCCGTGATTTTCAAGTAACAACAATAGACCCCCACGACTTCGATCAGGAGAGTCTTTCGCTGGTGGGGATTGGAGGGTTTAGGAACTTCTACGAGCCAAAAGTGCAAACTTGGGAAGGCATTACATTTGCCGATAATTACTACCAAACTACAGCCAATCCGAATGGTTTGGGGTCGTTGACTCCCAACGGTCGAAATATTCCTAACCTTCTGCCACCAGAAGATACTAGCAATCAACCCGGACTTCAGTTCCCCAAAGATGAAGATGGCAATCTCCTCGGTGTCCCCGATGTAGTCGAATTTTTGGGAACTCGTT
Organism: Microcoleus sp. B6-A1; assembly: GCF_036705085.1. Taxonomy (NCBI): domain Bacteria; kingdom Bacillati; phylum Cyanobacteriota; class Cyanophyceae; order Oscillatoriales; family Microcoleaceae; genus Microcoleus; species Microcoleus sp. B6-A1. The sequence continues at coordinate 12,186 of NZ_JAUBTU010000099.1, read as the reverse complement.
CTGAGCAAACCGGCCGTGTTGACAGTCGGGCGGGCTTCACCCGACAAACCGATGCTATTCCAGTAATTGGGGGCGGTTTGGGTGCTACTCACGGACGAGTTCTTAATTGGTATTCCGGCAGTGCGAATCTGGGTTTAACGGATTCGCAACCCAGCTATGCGGTGGATTGGCTCAAAGATCCAGTTTACCGCCGTCGCAGCGATGGAGGTTACGAGGTGTTGTTCGATGCCGACTTCTACGATACTAATCCCAACCGCGTCAATCCTTGGTACACCCCAAATCATACAGATGCAAACTTTGTCCAAGGTAGCGCTGACGCTCCTTGGGAAGGAATTGGAACCGGATGGTTCTACTCTGTACTCGGTGGCGGTGAAACTTTGCGCCCAGAAACGCAGCCGCGGGTTCCACTAAGTTTCGACAATACTTACAGCGGCAGAATGCGCGGCGATGATGCAGTTCCTACTTTGTTTAACGGCAATTTTGATGCTGTTACCGATCCGTTTGGCGGCAATTTGAGCCAAGTTCGCAGGAATATTTCTAACGCTCTACCTGGGTGGTCATTCCACAACGGTCAATCCAATCCAAATATTGACTTGGTTCAAAATTTGGAAGATGTAAAGTCCATCAAAGGGAAAAGCGAACCAGACTATGCCTTCAAATTAGGAAGCAACGGAGTCAAGGACATTGTTCACAATCGGTTTGTTGTACCCGACTGGGGTGCGTTGCGATTTGATCTGCATACTCCACAGTTAAACGCTGGCAGGATCAAAGTCTCTTTGCAAGCAGTGGATGGTAGCACGGCTGGTGTTTCAACTACTATCAATTTGGAAGCAGCTCAAGGTCAAACCAATAATACAACAGTTTACCTGGCGGACACTCGTAAGATTGGCTATGGAATTAAGGGGTTTGAAACTTTTACCCTAGATGTGCCTGAAAACTTGCGGGGTAAGGTGGCGACTCTCACGTTTGAGTCAGAGGGCAATGGCACAGCTTTCCTTGATAATGTCTTCTTTAAGAGTCAGCATCTACTATTTGGGAATCCAAAGCCAGTGAATCTATCGGGTAGCAACCGCCAAGAGGCACGAACGGATGCGATTAACTTCGCCGATAACTATCTGTTGGAGAAGCCTCAGTACACTCTCTCATACAACAACAGTACCAAAAATCCAAATTGGGTTAGTTATCAGTTAAATAGTTCGTGGTTTGGTTCTGTAAGACGACTACCCAATAATTCGTTCATTTCTGACGAAACCTTGCCTACAGATTTTTATCGAGTGCAGCCAACTGGCGATATCATCAATAATCGCGCTAGCGATCGACAGCGTTATGAAAGAGGTCATATAGTTGCTCAAAGGGATCGGTCACGAACAGAGAAAGATGCCCAAGCAACTTATCTCATGAGCAATATACTTCCACAAAACGGAAAAAATAATGGTGGTGTATGGGCTGAACTCGAAGCTTGGACACAGAAAATTGCTAGCTCTGGTAAAGAGCTTTATGTCATCGCTGGTGGTGAGGGTGAACGAGCTACCTTAACAGCTTCCGATGGCTCTCTGATTCGTGTTCCGTCTAACTTGTGGAAAGGGTTTTTGATCCTGGATCAACCAGGTCAAAATCCTCTGGATGTGAAGTCAAATGCTATGGCGTTTGCCTTCTATGTCCCGAACGATGACAGTGTGCCTACAAAAGATTTGTTCAACATCAATAATTTCCGAAATATTGACTGGCTTGAAAACCAGATTGGGTACGATTTTTTCTCTAATATTCCAACGGCTGAACAAGCGGTTATTGAGAGCAGAAGCATAGCGGACATCCAACAATGGATTAACAACAACAGACCATAAGCTACTCCTCATATCAAACCCGGAAAGATTAACCACAGTACCGAGGGAACAACCACGGGGGGTTTGCCCCTACTGAACTATGTGCATTTAACCGGATTTGATATCACCCTCCACCTGCTACCTTGATTTTATGGGCGGTTGAGGGGAACTTCTGTATAGATAAGTGCCACAGAAGCAAGAATCCGGTGTCTTTCCAGAGCCTATCAAGTGTCAACATCGGACTAATAGTTTACCTTATTCTTGAGTAATGGAGATTTAGGAGAAGACGACCTATGAAAGGATCGCTATTTACTGAAATGAGTGCCTCCGAATTGCTCGAACGTTATGCTGCTGGCGAGCGAAACTTTGCTGGGATTCGTGTTAGTGCGTTCATATATTTGGAAGGAGCAATCTTGAGCGATGCCAATTTTTCCGGGGCTGTTCTGCAGGGTTCGATGATTGGAACTGACTTCTCTCGAAGTTACCTGATTGGAGCCGAATTGGCTGAAGTGTCTCTGGAGAACGCCATCCTGCAACATACCCGCTTGGATGGAGCTACCCTCGCTCAATCGATCCTCGATCGAGCTGACTTGACTCATGCTTGTTTAGTACGTGCCGAGTTGGATGAAACCCTGGTGGAGAAGACCAACTTCTATCGCTCTAATTTGTTCGGTGCTTCCGGTGTAGACATCGAATACTGGCTGGAACAAGAATGTATTTTCTGCCACACTATTATGCCCGATGGCAGTGAGAGGAATGATGGGTGCCAACGTCTAGGTATTTGTGTCTATTAATTCACTTGGAGCCGCTGTTACAGCGACTCGTGAACTTTCTTTATATTATTAAATCAAACAACGTAGGCGGGAAAACTTGCTAGGCCTACCAGGCTCTTGACTTTTAATAAAATTGAACTAATCTTCATCTTCATTAATACTGCATTTACTAAAGAGCAATATTAGCCGATCGCCCTTTTACCGCCTTTTACCCCTTTGAAGACTCACAAGGAAGAGAACCTGGGACGACTGGCAGCGGAGTCAACATTACGATCGCTCGTAACTCAACTATTAAATTCTGGAATGAGTCTGGAACAGGTAGCGCAAATGATGAATTTATCGACCGTGGAAGTGAGACGATTGGTAGGGGAAAACTTTTGATCGATCGCACTTTTCCAAGATATCAAGAATAGTGCGATCGAAGTAGGGGACAAAATGAGAACAGTCAACAGCCAACAGTCAACAATTAACGAATGACTAGAAAGGCTTATTAGTAGGTTTAAAACCCTGCTTTTGAAAATAGGTTCGGAATACCTCTTGAGCAATTGGTGCCGCCGATACAGAACCAAATCCGCCGCCTTCAACTATAACTGCGATCGCCACTTCCGGTTTGTCAGCAGGAGCAAAACCCACATACATAGAATTGTCAGGATGACCGGGCATTTCCACCGTCCCAGTCTTACCAGCACTTAAAGGAATAGTACCATCATTCAGGCGTTTGCCAGTACCTTTTTTCACCACGTCAATCAATCCCTGGCGAACAACATTCAAAGTTGCAGGCTTAATACCTGTGGGAACTTTTTTGGTAATAGGAGTGTTGGTTTGAGAAGCCAATAAATGCGGCTGAACTCGATAACCGCCATTAGCAACAGTTGACACCATCACAGCCAATTCTAGGGGAGTACAAAGTACCAAACCTTGACCGATCGACATGGTTACTGTATCGCCAACGTACCAATCTTCACCATACATTTTCTGTTTCTCTGCGGGTATCGGAACTTGACCGTGATTGGCGGATTCTAACCCCAAAAGATCTAAATTAATAGTACCGCCAATGCCCATTTTTTTAGCTGCTTTCGCCATTTCTTCGGGGCCGGCAGCCATGCCTACTTGATAGAAAAACGTATTGCTGCTGTAGGCTAAAGCATCGCGGAAACCGATAACGCCGTAACCGCCGCTGTGTTCGTTAAAAGAAATTCCGCCGATGTTAATTGACGAAGAAGTTCCTAAAGTCGAGTCAGGAGAAAACTTGCCAGACTCCATCCCGGCTATAGCAGTGACAATTTTAAAAGTGCTACCGACTGGATAACCTTGAACTGCTCGATTTAAAAACGGTTTTTCTGGCCCTTGCAGTCGATCCCATTCTGTTTGAGTCACCTTGCGGGTGAAAATATTGGGGTCAAATGTCGGCCAACTAGCCATTGTTAAAAGAGCTCCGGTTTTTACGTCGATCGCCACAACTGCACCCAGGCGCTCGCCCAAAGCTTTTTCCGCAGTTTTCTGCATATCTAAATCTAAAGTTAGCTGCACCGGTTTGCCGGGAATAGGGTCTTTTACACCTAAATCTTGGATTTCTTCGCCCTTAGCATTTACCTCGATTAAACGGTTTCCCCAAACGCCCTCTAAAGTTGAATTGGCTAATTTTTCAACTCCCATTTGACCGACGAGCATCCCCATCGGATATGCAGGATTAGCTTTTAATTGCTCTAAACTAGCTTCGCCGACGTATCCCAAAAGGTGAGCTGCTAATTGCTGGTGGGGATTGTCTCGGCTCGATTCTACGCGAATTTCAACTCCCCGCAAAGTATTAGCTTGTTCTCCCAAAGCGACGAAAGTACCGACATCGATATCCTTACTAATTCGCACTGGCAGGGCTGATCTGTAGCCTGCTCCATCGATTTTTTTGATAATTTCGGCCGCGGGAAGTTTGACGATCGGGCCCAGTGTAGCGGCGATCTCTTGCCACTCCTTGGCCGATCGCTCTTTTGGCCACACATAGACCGATCGAGATACGCGGTTGGCCGCAAAAATTTTGCCGTTGCGGTCTAAAATTTGACCCCTAGTCGCTGGGACTGAAACAGGGCGAATGCGGTTATTTTCCGCCCGTTGTCGGTTGTAGGCTCCCTGTACCAGTTGCAGTTCGGCTAGACGAAATATCGGTAGCGCCATCAAGGTAGTGACGAGCAGCATAAAAATCATAACTTGGAGCGATCGGCTGCGTTGCCGTGAAGCATTGTCCAAGCCATTTTTGTCGAATCGGACTTTAGAGTTAAAAGAAAAATCGCCAGCCATATTAATTAATCTGCTCTTTTTATTCAACTAACAGGTTGATACGGTTCTCATCCGGATGATTGGGCAGATGATTACAGGGATTATAACTCCTAACTCTTTAGTAACAGACATAAATTCTGTCGATTGGCAGACGAATCAGCCGGATTGTTTAATTAAGCTATATAAGATGTATGTTAAATATCAAGTTTTTTTGACAATTCAACTGTTAAGGAGGTAGGGGCGCTGTGGAACCGATCGATTTTTTGATTGCTTGGCTGGTCACGGGCAGCAGCTTGCTGCTAATTTCTAAAATGCCGATCGGCGTAGAAATTGACAGCACACCGAAAGCAGTAATTTCCGCTGCGGTTTTGGGAATGTTGAATGTTTTAATTTTGCCCATTCTGAAAGCAGTTTTTTTCGTGCCGAACCTACTGACGCTGGGATTGCTTTCCGGCGCGTTTGCTTTTGTCATGAATGTGATTGTTTTTGCCTCGGCGGCGAAGTTAGTTGAAGGATTTAGTTTGCGGATGGGCCTTTGGAGCGCCGTACTGGGGGCGATCGCCTTAGCTGTAGTTAGCAGCTTTATCAACGGCGCACTAATTTAGCAACTTCCCCTTATAAAGGGCGATTGAAATCGCCCGATATTTCCCACCCTTACCTTGCGCGTTTCGTTTCCCTACAAGCGATTTCAATCGCCGAATATTTTTTCTCCCTTCTTCCTTCAATCCGTTACATCCGTTACATCAGTTACATCCGTTAAACAATCCGTTGCCGAACTTCCTTAAATCCGTTACATCGGTTACATCCGTTAAACAATCCGTTGCCGAACTTCCTTAAATCCCTTACATCCGTTACATCCGTTAAAAAATCCGTTGCCGAACTTACTCCCCCATCAGCGACTTATAGGCTGTCACCTTAAGATCAATCCCAGTAATATCTGTCCCCACAACAACAGCCGCCGCTCCTAAATCCAAGGCTTTTTTAGCCATTTCCGGCCCCGATATCCCGCCTTCGCAGATAACGGGAACCTTAAGCTTTTCTACCATTTCCGCAAGCAAATCAAATCCCGGTGGCGAGAATTTCTCCGTCTGGGGAGTGTAGCCAAAAAGAGTAGTTGCTACAGTATCTGCACCAGCTTCGGTTGCCGCGATCGCAGCTTCTATTGTATCTACATCCGCCATCACTAATTTGCCCAATTCGCTGTGAATTCGCGCGATTAATGTCTTTAAGTCTTCGCCGCGAGGACGGTTTCTCTCAGTAGCGTCAACGGCGATAATATCGGCTCCAGAATCGGCGATCGCCCGCGCGTCTTCAAACCGAGGAGTAATGTAAATCTCGCATCCCGGCAATTGCTGCTTCCAAATCCCAATTATGGGAGCGGATATCTGTTTTCGCACTGCTGCAATGTGAGCCGGAGTGTCAATCCGCACCCCCGATGCACCTCGATTGATAGCGGTTCGAGCCATTGCCGCAATTACGATCGGATCGTGCAGCGGCGAATCAGCAGGTGCTTGACAAGAAACAATTAATCCTGTAGGAATTTGACAATAAATCATGGGGAATTGCGGATGGGGAATTGGTAATTGGAAATTACAAATTATACCAGTTCAAAAAAAAGAATGTAACTGTAGACCATATCCCAACCCATATCCAATGAGTCAATCGATTTTAGATTTTAGATTTTAGATTGATCCCACGGATAAATGCGGGGGCTTGAGGATTTTCTATTTTCGATTTTGGATTGATTCCAGGGATAAATCACGTGGCGGTACCACCTTTGAAATTCGTGGTAATTCCCCAATCTAAAATCTAAAATCTAAAATCCAAAATTGTATTACCCATTACCAATCCCAGCCATTAAAGAAATAATTTTGTCCAGCAATTGCTCAGGGTGAATCGGTTTAGCCAAACAATCGTTAGCTCCCGCAGTCACGAAAGATATCTGATCTGGCGGAATTTCATTAGCGCTTAAAGCCAGAATTTTGATATTTTCAGTAGCGGGTTTTTCGCGCAGTTGGTGAATTATTTCGCAGCCATTCATACCGGGCAAACGCATATCGACAATCACAGCATTGGGCTGCAATAGTTCAATTTGTTCCACCGCCGCCGAACCTTCAATCATCCACACCACTTGCAGTCCTGCGACTGTCAGGATATCGCAAATCAGCATGGCAGTTTCTTCTTCTTCTTCGACGAGCACGAGGCTGCCCCGCAATGATGAAGAATGCAGCGGTAAAGATGAATTCGATTTTTCATATTTAAATTTTGTGGATTCATCTTTGGTTAGAGTTTGGATGGGTATAAAAACGGTAAAAGTAGAGCCGACATCAACTGTAGAGTTGACTTCGATCGCGCCGCCGTGAAGCTCTACTAACTGTTTAGTTAAAGCTAATCCCAGACCGGTGCCGCCGTATTCGCGGCGGTAGGGGGAATCCAACTGCTGGAATTTTTGAAACAAAAGCGATCGCTGATTTTCGGGAATTCCAATGCCGGTATCTTTGATTTGAAAAACAGCGGTGCTGCCAGCAGGTGCAGTACCGGGCTGCCGCACTGCCGGCGTTCGATTTTTATCTTCTGTCACCCAAACTCGCAGGATGACTTGCCCGCCTTCGGGAGTAAATTTAATCGCATTTCCTAAAAGATTGAATAGAATTTGTCTCAAGCGGCGCGGGTCAGCGGTGAAGCGATCGCACTCTTGTTTGATCCGCTGTTCTTGCACCAGTTGCACGCCTTTAGCCGCAGCTTTTTCTTTAAGCGCGTGCAGGCTCTGAGAAGCTAATTTAGAAAGTGAAAATTCACTAATTTTCAATACTGCTTTTCCCGCTTCTACTTGCGATAAATCTAAAATATCGTTAATTAATTCTAATAAATGGTCGCCGCTGTCTCGGATAGTTTGCAGGTACTGCCGCTGCTTTTGCACTGGCACTTCTTTGCTGCCAACTTTGCCGTAAGACCACCGCAGCAGCGTGTCGGAAATGCCGATGACGCAGGTGAGAGGAGTCCGCAATTCGTGGCTCATAGCTGCCAAAAATTCGCTCTTGGCGAGGCTGGCAGACTGGGCGGCAACCAGTGCATCGCGCAGTTCTCGCGTGCGCTCTATTACGCGCTGTTCTGAGGTGCGCTTTTGCTGCTGGACTTGTGCATAAAGTTCGGCTTGGTAAATGGCGATCGCCAAATGTTCTGCTATTTGTCGCAAAAATGTTTTTTTGCTTTCTTCCCACTCGCGAAAAGTACAGTGGTGGGCAATTAGCAGCCCCCACAAGTCGTCTTGAACTACGATCGGCACTAGCAACTTCGCCCGCACCTTGGCCCGCCGCATCAACTCTAAAAAACAAGGTTGCGAAGAGTAAGTTGTTTCCACATCCGCAACGCACAAAGCCAAACCTTTGCGATATTTCTCTCGGTGAATGACTCCATTGGTAAAACACTGCGCGTCTTCACTAAAATTCAGTACAGACGAGATAGTATCGTTAGCTAAAGCTTCGTAAGTTACACGACCTAAATACAAGTAAGACCCGGAATTTTCTATGATTTCGCCCGACCCAGAAACCGCCGCAGGTATTTCTTTAGCTAACTCGCCATTGTGCGGTGCTGGCACTTTTTCAAATTGATAAATTAACAGGCGATCGACCTCCAAAAACTCTCGCACTTGCTCGACTGCTTTTGACAAAATTACAGGCAGTTCCAAACTCTGGCGGATTTGAGTTGTCACCTGATTCAAAAGTCGCTCTTGTTCAAGCTGCTGCTGCAAAGCATCTTCCACTGGCTGACAAAATGAAATGCAGGGACTGACAATTTGTAATTGATTGACGGCTTCAGCAATCTGGCTCTGTAGCGTTTCTGGATCTATAACTTTGGGTGCGGATTTTCCCTCTATTTCTGTTTGGCTGTGTAGGGGCAGGTGATTATTTGGGCTGGCATTGGCCGCGAGAATATCCAGCAAATTTAGGGTAAATTCGCTTTGAAGAACTGCCGAGTTGGGCTGTATATTTTTAATTGCTTGTTTGAGGGCGCGAATGTCAATTTGCCACGAGGGTGCGGGCGTTATTTCTGCGAGTTTTTCGGCGAGGGGAGACAGGAAATTGGCGATCGCCCCAGGGTCGAAAGTCAACTGCACATTCAATTGCGAATAGAGATTTTTTTCGCTGTGCTTGTGTCCGTTTGTTGCGAACTCATCTAATAGATTGCCCCGCAGCAGCGCGCTAAAATGCTCTGATACCACTGCTGCAAACCTTTCCGACGAATTTTCCAGATTTTGAGAATCCGCGATCGCATCGTCGGTCAGCCAAATCGCCCCAGGGAGTTCAGCCATTTGCTGTAACAACTGGTAAGCAGCCTCAAAGGTTGCTAGCGGCAAAGTCCGATTTAAGGTTTTTGGTTTCACTCTAGTAATTATTCCTGCTGGATTTTAGATTTTAGATTATAGATTTTGGGAGTGAACAAGCTCGCGCACCAGTTCTTTGAATAACAGCTTAACCGCTTTAGCTGCCACGCGTGATCGCACCAACCGCACCGGTCGGCCGCTGGCTTTTTCCTCGTCCATAATCTCGCCGAGCCGATCGCCGATGTCGTTACCTATGCGAGCGCGTTTTACCTCGACTCTGGTAAAAATCCACTGCCAAAGAGCACGGCGGCATAAATCCGAACCGCCAACAACTTTAGATTTTTGCAAGTCGCCGCTTGATTCTTGCGACGGCGCGTATCCCAAAGCCTTGCAAAACCTGCGAAGTGACAAGTGCCGCTTTGTCGGTTTGCCCGATCGCCTTCCCTTGCGAATTTTGATATCGGGTTTGCCGTCGGCGGCGAGGTAATTTTCAAAGGGGAAAATTTGCGACAAAAGCAGCGCTTCAACGCGGCGGCCGAAACCGAATTGAGCGAACACTTTCCGGTATGGCAAGAACTGCGGCTCTGCCACCAATTTAGAAAGCTCAAATTCAAGAACCATTTCTTCCCGCTGCAAGTCGCAAATTCTGGCGGCGTGTTTTCTTAAGTCATCGGTTATTCCCAGTCCGATCGACCGATCCAACAGCAAATCGTATTTAACTGACTGTCGCTCGCCGCATAACCAGCCCCAAAGCAACGGCACTTTTTCACCAGACCGCAGCGATTTAATCAGCGCCGCTTCTGGAAACTGCCACGCTAAATCTTGGCGAGCACGATTAATAATCGGACTTTGCACTCGGTTAAGGTGCGCGAGCCGGAGCACCAGCCGGCGAATTTGTACGATTGTGCGATCGCGCGTTTGGACAAATCGGCGCGGTGTGTCGATGTAATCCCAGCCATAAATTGCAAGGGCAAGCGCGTCGGCGTCGTCGTCTTTGTCTGGCAGTCCAAGGTGATGCTCCCGAAAACTTCTTAACTCCTTATGCCCGACTAGCCGCACTTCTACCCCCGCCCGTGCCAATTGCGTACCCCAGAGGATTTGGTAGTTAATCCCTGTCGGTTCCATTATTGCGATCGTGTTTTCCCGATCCAATTCCGATCCAATTAGTGCAAGTAATTCATTAATCCCGTGGGCGGTAGCAGCAAATTTGTGGAAATTGTAGCGGTAATAAAACTCGCGCGGTTCGTCGATTTTTTCTGATATTAAGCAGCATGAAACCGAGGCTTTGCTAATATCCAAGCCAATAATTTGAGTCATTCCATTTTTTAGGGTGAGGTTTCCAAATCTCGCAGCAGCAGCTTATGAATCACCCAAAGGCCACATGAGCCTACTTCACTCTTAAAGCTTCTAAGTGCGCGAGATAAACAATTAATTGGCGGCGACCGAGCTTATGAAACCAAAAAAGCCGTTACAGCTTGATTCAATCTGAAAGCCCTAAATCGCGCCTTTTTAATCGGCGGTTCGGGTTGGAATCGATCCGCGACTCCCCCTTAATAAGGGGAGTTTCGGCCGCTGATTCCCGGCGGCCATCATCAGGCGGTTTACTCTTGAGTTAATCGGTTGTACTCAGCCTCTGCTAATTTGTACTTAGCGCTGCCTCCCTTGTTAACTCCCCACAATTCAAAGATTATTTTTGCTTTGCCGTAACCGCGCGCTTTTAATTGCAAAATGCGTTCTAGCTGTTCAGACTCCTCCTTAGTTAATGAGTTTTGCTCAGAACGTTCTAGCCGTTCTGGTTCGTCACAAGTTAGTGCCATCAATCGTTCTAGCCGTTCCACTTCGTCGGAACGTTCCGGCGCGCCGTTCAAAATTCGTTCTGCTTCCTGCTGGCGTTCTTGCTGGGAAATATACGCGCTTGTTGAAATTTCATCAATAACGTCGGCAGTGATTGCGCGCGTTTTTATGGTTTCAATTTCTAGCTCTTTAGCCAATTGGCGGGCGATATTTCCAGCTTGCACGGCGCAAGCAATAGCTGCACAGAGGCTCAATCCTTGCAACGATTTGTGCCAACTGATGCGCTTGTCAAGCGCTGTGAGAGGTGTCAGCCACAAAGTCAGCGCCGTGCCTGAAATTATGAACATTTTTAACTGCATACAAACACCCCTAGACCAATTAACAGCATTGCCAAAATTCCAATTAACAAAGCTTGAAAATCAGCAACTGAGATTTTGAGCAAATTGCTTACAGAATAATCGAGCAGCCAACTCAATCCCCAAGCTATTGCAATTACGGCAAGCAAACACAAAACGGCGCGAAGTGCGTTCGGGTGCAGCGACGCTAACCAGCCTAAAAAGCTGGCAGCGATGCACCCGCTAAGAAAATAATTAGCCAAGTACATCGCTCGCATTAGTTATTTCCCCCGGTGAGTTTGGCAGTAATGGCGTCAATACGGGTGCGAGCGTCGCTGTCTGCTTTGTCAATTCCTAAACCCAGTCGTGCATAACCGGATCGCAGTCCGTGCAGTTTCTTTGCTAATCCAGCATTGGCCCGCACTTTGCCGAGTTCGTTTTCGGCAACTACTCCCTCGTATTTCCGGTGCTCTTTGTGCACTGTCTTATCGGCCGCTTCAATTTTCCCCAGTGCCTTGTAACTCCGTTTTGTGTGCCGAGCGTCCTCAGTTTTTTGCTTTGCCAACTCTTTGAGCTTGTCGGCTTCTTCGCGATCGAAGTAGCGCGGCGACGGCACGACCGGAACCGATCGAATTGAGTCAAAGTTGCCGGGGTTAGTCGGCGAGATGGTGGCTGCGTCGGTCGCTGCTAGCACCTTGGATTTATCTATTGCGTGGTTGCCACCGCTGCTGGTCATTTTTCCAGCGTCAGATTGACCGCCAAAAAGTCGTAACTGTAAGCTCATGCTTCGACTCCGATTTTGATGTTGATTTGTACGGGAGGAAGTTGAAAAAGTTTTGAGGGGCTGATGTGCTGAAGTAGAGGGC
>NZ_JAUBTU010000098.1:9553-26715 GCF_036705085.1 Microcoleus sp. B6-A1 | reverse complement strand
GTCCAAAAAGGACGGGCGGGACGCCCATCCCACAATAACAATTAAAATTGTAAGTTATTTAATTCGCGATCCTTAGAGAAAACCCCAACCCGCCCCAGAAGCTCATGTTTTGGCAATCGTTGCGGTAAACGCGCAACTAGCTTTTTTTTTAACTATCGCCCTTATTTTACAGGACTAAATATTATCCAATATTTATCGAACAATGCTGCCGTCAGGCATGATTGTTTCTTTCAAAATAGCTTCGCCCAAATTCGCTCCCGCCAAGTTCGCTCCCCGGAGATTTGCCCCAGTCAAATTAGCCCCTCTCAAATCAGCTTTGCCAAGGTTTGCCCACCGTAAATCGGCAGCGCTCAACTGTGCAAAACAGAGATTTGCCCGGAAAAGATATGCTCCAGTGAAGTGAGCTTCCCCGAGGTTAGCTTTAGAGAAATTAGCTCCATAGCAATGTGCTTCAATCAACTCGACTTGAGTCAGATTAGCTTGACTGAGATTAGCACAGTTCAGGTTCGCGCCCATCGCATTAGCTCGAAACATCACCGCACCGATTAAATTTGCATCTGCGAAATCAGTTTGTTGGAGATTGGCAGCGGTGAGGTCAGCCCCAATTAAATTAGCACTGCTCAAATCAGCTCCCCTGATGTCTGCTGCTTGGAGGTTGGTTCCAGTTAAATTAGCTTTAATTAAATTAGTTTCCAGCAGTTGCGCTCCGGCAAGATTTGCTAAACTAAAATTAGATTCGGCGAGGTTTGCCGCAATTAATTTAGCCTTAAACAAATCTGTTTTAAAAAGGTTCGAGCGCCAAAGATGCGCGCCTCTGAGATTTGCTTCCGCGAGGTTAGCTTCGCTGAGATCCGGTTCTATATTTGGGTTGAGACTTCTCCATTCAATCCAAGTAACTGCACCTTTTTTTAACAGCGCTAAATGCTGTGTGTTTGCCATAATAATTACATCTCCTTTAACGGCTATTCCTTGCGACCAAAAATTGCTGGATTTTCTCTACCCGTCACGTTTTCCACCGCCGCAATTGCTGCCTGGGAACCTGCTATAATATCTCGTTCTGCGCCGCCGAGGTAAAGCCGTCCGAAACTACCGACCGCCTGAACCTCTAAGATGTTAATAGATGCGCCTTTTTCTGCTTCATTGGCCGCCAGCGCTGCATAGGCCGCCGGTTCTACTTCTAAGACGTAAAGCGTTTGTCCCGCCAGCAGCAACTGTCCGCGGCGGGTGCGGTTGATTAATTGTGTTTGGTGGGGGTCAATGTTGCGAATAATTTGACTGGAAATCACTCGCGGTTTGATACATTCTTCTCTGCGGACTCCGATGAATTCTAGAATTGCTTTGCCTGCGGCCCGCGTTTCCCCCTGCTGACCCGAGTGTACTTCCAGAAGGCCGTACAAGCGTTCGACTATCTGCACTCCTGGGCGCACGGAGGCAGATTTGAGGGCGACATCGGTAATTCGGTTAATTTCGATACCGGGGGAGATTTCTATCCACAGCGACGCATCCCCCGGCAGCGGCAAGAATCCGGCGGCGATGGTGCCGATGTATGCTGCGTGCTGTGGCTGCAAGTTGTCTAGAAATACGTAGCTGCGTAACTCTATTCCCAAAAGTTTTGATCTCCGTCGATCGAGTTCCAACACTTATCTGTGCAATATCTGAGTTTACCGTTTTTTGTCAACAACACCTTGTCTGTTGTCGAGAGTGCCGGAGTGCCTCACAACCGAGTGAGGTGTCAGACCCGCGATTTCTAGTGCCGGAGTGCCTCCGCGAGCAATCTTTAATTTTGTGCGCCTGCTAAAAATTTGATATCAATCTGTAGTTATACGTGGAACATAACCATCTTTACTGCTACAGGTGGATTTAACTTTAAAAGCCAATCGATATAGTTGTGATAGTTAAAGATTTTAGCCAACAGAGAGCATTTGAATTATGAAACGTTCTGATTTATCCAAAGCAATCGGTGCAGGTATTATAGCTGCTGGTTTAGCCATAGCACCAGCTCATCTGCCTGCTTCAGCTCAGACAGATACAACTGGCGGTACAACTGGCGGTACTAACAGCACTACAACCACCACCACTCCTCGCTCAGATGTCTACAATGCTGAAACAGATCGCGATTTTGATTGGGGATGGTTGGGCTTACTGGGCTTATCGGGCTTGTTAGGTTTAATACCCAAAAAACGTGAAGAAAATGTCCGCTATACCACTACAACAGGCGATCGCGACCCAGCAGTCCGCACTGACTACCGCTAAGAATCGAGTCTTAGGGCTGTGGGCATCACGCAGGGACAGGATGTTTTAACCTGTCCGATCAGTACCAATAATCATCAAAAAACCTCCCTCTGTGAGGTTTTTTTATTGGAGATGATGCGCGATCGAACGACCATAAAATTGGTTAGATCTGAGATGTTACACCATTGTCAATAAGTTTTTTATGAACAGGCTTTTCGGCCTGTTCCACAAAAAGTGAATTTTATTGTGCGCCATTGCTCCTAGCCCGTCAATAAAACGCTGATTGACAATGGTGCCATATCTCAGATTTAACCGGAATTGAGATTATTAAATTCTTCCTTTCTTCTTCCTTTTTTCCTTCAAGTTCTTAGCGCCTTCGCGGTTCATTAAATAAAGACTTTTCAGACACAAAAAAAGCTTAAATAATGTTTTTGCCCGATCGATCGAGTACCTCCCCAATCGCCTGCACCAACTTGTCGGGGTCTAAAGGCTTAGAAATGTGGCGCTGGAACCCCGCAGCCAAGGCCTGCTGATAGTCAATTTCTCCAGCATAAGCCGTGAGGGCGATCGCCGGAACCAGTCCCCCTTTGTCAGGCGCCAGAGCCCGAACCTGTCGCATCAACATATAACCGTTGGTATCGGGCATTCCAATATCGCTCAACAGCAAATCCGGCACAGACTGGGTTAAAACCGCCAAGGCATCGGCGGCGTTAGCAACGGCTGTAACGCTTGCCCCACAATCCTCAAGCAGAAAAACCACCAAATCTAGCGCATCGGCATCATCATCCACCGCTAACACCTTGATACCGCTCAAATTGAAGGATTGGGCCGGCGACGCAGTTCCCGCAGGACTCGTCTGAGATTGCACGGGCATCAGAGGTATCCTGACAGTCAAGGTTGCACCTTTTCCTTCGCCGGCACTGTCGGATTTCACCGTGCCGCCGTGGAGTTCGACGAGATGGCGGACGATCGCCAATCCTAAACCCAATCCGCCAAACTTGCGGGTAGAAGTGCTGTCAGCTTGCCGGAAGTAGTCGAATACATAGGGCAGAAAATCAGGTTCGATACCTTTTCCCGTATCAGTTACAGTAATTTGGGCCAAGGTGTCCACCCGATCGAGAACGACTTCAATTTTGCCGGACGGCGGGGTGAACTTGACGGCATTTGACAGCAAATTCCAGACTACCTGCTGAAGTCTGCCCGCATCGCCCAACACCGGGCCGAGATTCGGTGCAAATTGAGTGCTGATTTGAATCGACTTGACTTGGGCCGCCAGACGCATCGTTTCAATGGCGGCGCGGATCACCCCAGCTAAATCCACAGGTGCAATATTCAAGCTGACCTTGCCTTGCAGAATCCCCGACACGTCGAGCAAATCTTCGATAAGCTGGGTTTGCAGTTTGGCGTTGCGCTCGATCGTCTCTAAGGCGTAACGCTGCTTTTGGGGTGTCAGAATGTTCGATCGCAGCAGCTTCGTCCAGCCCACAATCGGGTTTAAGGGAGTCCGCAATTCGTGGGACAAAACAGCCAAAAATTCGTCTTTGACGCGGTTAGCGCGTTCTGCCTCTTCCCGCGCTGCCTTTTCCCGTGCTAGAAGGCGTTCCCGTTCCGCTTCTGCAACTTTGCGATCGGTAATGTCAGTGTTAGTGCCACACCAGCGCAGCACCTGGCCTTGCTCGTCGCGAATCGGCACGGCGCGGGAGAGAAACCAGCGGTACGATCCGTCTTTGCCGCGCAAGGGGAAAGTATCTTCCCAGAGTTCGGCTGTTTCAAGGCAGCGCCTAAATTTTTCCACAACGCGATCGAGGTGTTCCGGGTGGTGCACCTTTTGCCAGCCCCAGCCTAGCATTTCTTCTATGGTGGTGCCGGTGTAGTCAAACCAGCGCTGGTTATACCAGAAAATCGCCCCAGCAGCATCTGTCATCCAAGCCAACTGAGCGATGTTGTCAGCTAGAGCGCGGAACCGAGCCTCGCTTTCGTGCAGCTCATGCAGAGCTCGCGCGTGCAGGATCACCGTCCAGAGGCGAGCCACCACTTCTTGCATCAGCCAAACTTCATCGGGCCGCCAGTGCCGAACCACCCTTGATGTCACCAGCAAAAGAGCCACCCAGCGCCCTTCCTGAAGGCAGGGAACATCGACCAAAGCACGAATCGACACGGCACCGTAGTTATCGAATAAATGCCCTGTATGCGGGTCATTAGCGATATCTGAGATGACAAGGGTTTGACCTGCCATAGAGAGAGCTTTCAGTTCTGGCGTCTTAAAGTCTGAGATTTGATAGGTGCCGACGGTGCTGGCCAGGTCGGACTGGTGCCAGTCTTGGTGGACAATTGCCCGATCGGCTTCTACATCAATTTCGTGCCAGATGCAGCGCTCGACCTTTAAATATTCTCCCAGACTTTTCATGGCTTCCCACAACATTTCTGTGGGGTTGAAGCGCTGCCGCAAGCGGACTTCGAGATCAGAGAGAAACTGCTCGTTAAGTTGGGCTTGTTTGCGATCGTGAATATCGGTGTTTGTGCCGATCCACTCGACAATCTGGCCCCCTGCGTCGCGAATTGGCACCGCGCGGGACAAATGCCAGCGTTCCATTTGGTCTGCTGCCCGCCGCAGGCGCAGCTCAATTTGATAAACTTCTCCGCTGGTTAGACATTCTTCCCAGCGGGCCCAAGATTCTGCCAAATCCGAGGGCGGGACTAGGGATTCCCAATTGTTTCTCGCTGCTTCCTCGTAAGACATTCCCAGATATTCCAACCATTGTTGTTGATTGGTAAAGCGAATTTCCCCGGCGGAACTTACGTTCCAAATCAGGTGGGGCAGCGACTCAGCCAGGAAGCGGAAGCGGCGGTCGCTTTCTGCTAAACTTTCTTCGGCTCGTTTGCGATCGTCAATATCAATGCCGATACCAGCCCATTGCACCACCTTTCCCTTCCTGTCTTTGACGGGCACAAGTCGCGCTAGATGCCAGCGGTAATTACCATCAAACCTGCGTACCCGACACTCGAATTCGTAGGCTTCCCCTGCTTCAATCGCCTTCGTGCGCGTGCCGACAACTGCTGGCAGATCGTCAGGATGAAATAATTGCAGCACCGGCGCAGGCAGCGGCAATTCTGGCATCATGCCCGTGTAGTTTTTCCAGTGTTGGTTGCAAAACTCTAACCTGCCGTCGGCGGTGTTGATCCACATTAATTCCGGGACGCCATCGGCGAGGGTGCGGTAGAGATTTTCGCTGTGCCGCAGTGCTTCTTCTATTTGCCGGCGCTCGGTTTTGTCCTGCATAATTTTCAGGAAACCTTGCACCTCGCCTGCTGCGTCGCGCAGGGGCATCACCAGCCCGCTGCCCCAAAAGCGACTGCCGTCTTTGCGGACGTGCCAGCGCTCGTTTTCTCCTCTTCCCTGAGTCAGGGCGCTGTGCATTTCTGCTTCCGGCATTCTGGCTGCTGAGTCTTCTGGGGTGAAGATGATACGTCCGTGCTGGCCGACGATTTCAGCTTCGGTATAGCCCAGCAATCTCTCGGCCCCTGCGTTCCAACTGGTAACCTGTCCGTCGGTGTCGAGGGTGAAGATGGCGTAGTCTTTGGCGCTGTCGAGAATCAACTGCAGGTGGGTTTCACGATCGCGCAGTGCTGCTTCTGCTTGTTTGCGCTGGGTAATGTCGCTGGTGAAGCCGACTATTTTGGTCGCTTCACCTTGCTGGTTGCGGATCAAACAGCCGCGCTCCGAAACCTCGATCCAGCGCCCGTCTTCGTGCTGAACTCGGTACTCGATTTCATAGCGATCGGGAATATTCAAGATTGATTGCCCCCCGGCTTGGATGCGTGCCAAATCGACGGGATGGATGCGTTCTCTCCACCACTCTGCTGTTGCCGGTGCATCCTCTGGGCAGACACCGACGATCGAGCACAGTCCCTCGGAACGGTAAACTGAGTTTGCTACCAAATCCCACTCAAACACCATGCCGTCGATCGCTCTTGTAGCTAACTGAAAGCGGTTGTTGCTTTCTTCCAAAGCGAGTTCGGCTTTTTTGCGATCGGTAGCATCAAATAATACTCCGATAAACCGCACTGCTTCGCCTGCAGCGTCGTAGAGATAGCGCCCGAACGCTCTCAACCA
Organism: Microcoleus sp. B6-A1; assembly: GCF_036705085.1. Taxonomy (NCBI): domain Bacteria; kingdom Bacillati; phylum Cyanobacteriota; class Cyanophyceae; order Oscillatoriales; family Microcoleaceae; genus Microcoleus; species Microcoleus sp. B6-A1. Next base: position 20,369 of record NZ_JAUBTU010000098.1, on the reverse strand, counting down.
GCGGATTTCTCCGTTATCGGCCCGGATGATCCGGTATTCGGGGGAGTAGAGCGATCTCGTTTGGCGAGCTGTTTTGGCTGCTTGCATGACTTGCTTTAAGTCGTCTGGATGCACGCACTTTTCCCACACATCCGCGCTTGCTTCGCCGCCCGGTGTCTGTTCGCAGCCCAAAATGCTGAAATGGGTCGCCGACCAAATTACTCGATGTGTTCGCACGTCAAAATCCCAGGTTGCCATGCCTGAGCCTTCGATGGCGACGCTCAAACGTTCTTCGCTTTGTTTTAAGGCAATTTCAGTTTGTTTGCGATCCGTGATATCTGTCAGGGAACCTACGGCCCGCAGGGGATTGCCTGACTCGTCCCAAATTGCTCGCCCTCTGGCTAAAATCCATTTGTAGCGCCCGTCAGGACAGCGAACGCGGTACTCTCCGCAGTAATGTGAGGTTTCTCGATCCAAGTGTTGCTGCCAATTGCTTTGCATTCTCTCCACATCATCGGGATGAATGTAGCTCAAAAATTGGCTGAACTCCTTGACTTCTTCGGGCCGACGTTCCAAAATCTCTAAACAGCGATCGCTCAGAATCTGGCAATTTGTTTGCAGGTTGTAATCCCAAATGCCGTCGTTGTTGCCGGCACAGGCTAGCTGCCAGCGTTCTGCGCGATCGAACAAAGCTTCTTTGGTTTGATTGGCGCGATCGATTTGTAGGGCGGCAACGGCAAAGTCTGCTAGGCAGATCGCAATCCGCAAGTCTTCGGCATCGAACTGGCGATCGGCATCGTGAGATACAATCCATATTGCCCCCAGCGTTTGATTTTCTGCTTGCATTGGCACAACTAACGCTTCGGCGATCGGCAATTCTAGCTGTTGCAAGTCGGTGAAGTATTGTTCGGGAGCGAAGTAAAGCTGGGGAGTTTGGCGATCGAGACCTGCTCCCGACAAACGCAATGTGCGGGGTGTGTTTGTGTGTTCTGCGGCTTCCCACGCTCCCGCCAATGCCTCCCACCGAAAGATTTGTTCGCAACTGCCATTTTCTTCTAGTAAGCAGACTCCGACGCTTCCTGCGTCGCACAAATCTTGAGCGATCGCCACCAGTGTTTTGAGCAGGGTGTGGGGTGAGGTTGCCAATTGTCTAGCCAGCGTTTGCAGCGCTCGGTTTTCTGCTTTTTGATCGTGCGATCGAGGGATGCGGCGCGACAGTTCATCGGCGATCGGAATGTCGGTTAAATTAGTTTGTGGGTTTTGCCAAGCTTCCATCAATTAGTCATCTCTACGTCTTTCGGTCTGAGCTGGCGAGCGTATATCAGCGCGCTATTAAAGCATCTGCTATATTATATTATCTACCGACAGACAGAAGATGTGATCTATCTTGGGAATTACTTTTTAATTTTCAGGCTAGTTAATTGCCTTGGTTGTCTATGCTCTTGTCGCTACAATATGCACAATTTTATTCCCGCATCGCGCTTTTTTCCATATCTGACTTGGACAGAAATTCAGTCTATGCTGGATAAGGAAAATACTGTGATAATTCTGCCGCTAGGTGCGATCGAACAGCACGGCCCCCATTTGCCTTTAATTGTAGATGCGGCAATTAGCACAGCAGTGACAGGCAAAGCCCTGGCAAAGTTAGACGCAAATATTCCCGCCTATGCTTTGCCACCTTTGTACTATGGCAAGTCGAACGAACACTGCCATTTTCCCGGTACAATTATGCTCAGTGTTCAGACAGTTTTAGCAGTAATAACTGAAATTGCCGACAGTATTTATCGGGCAGGATTTCGGAAATTAGTGTTAATGAATGGTCACGGCGGACAGCCGCAGGTAGTGGAAATTGCGGCGCGGGATATTCATCAAAAATATCAGGATTTTTCGGTTTTTCCGCTGTTTGTTTGGCGGGTTCCGAATGTGGCTGCTGAATTATTAACTGCGAAGGAGTTGGAGTTTGGAATTCACGCGGGTGATGCAGAAACGAGTTTGATGTTGTCAATTTTACCATCGCAGGTGAAAATGGAATTCGCAGTTTGCGAGTACCCGCAGGGTTTACCAACAGACAGTTTGCTGAGTATGGAAGGGAATTTGCCTTTTGCTTGGCTGACGCGAGAGTTGACTGAAAGCGGTGTGTTGGGCGATGCGACGGCAGCGACGAAAGAAAAGGGAGCTCGTATTCTCGAATCTCTCTCTGACGGCTGGGCACAAGTTATCAAAGATGTTTACAAATTTCGCCAGCCGGGAAGTTCGGCAACGGATTCTGTAACGGATGTCACGGATGTCACGGATGTCAGTCCGATGGAAGAATGAAGAGGGAAGAATATCGATGTGGAAATGCAGTCACAACAATAGTTGCAGGAATTAAGAACGTTCTAACTGTCTGGGCGGTTGCTATAAAAATAAAAAATACAGTCCTGGAGGCATAATCGACTTATGTAGGGTGCTGAGGTTGCACCTTACCGCTATTAAGAATTAAAAATTAAAATTTGTTCTAATTCGTGTCAAAATGAGTCTAAGAAATTTTTTGAGTTGGAAAACTAACGATGAGTGTAAATTCTAAATTGCAGCGCGCTTTTGAGCAAGGTCGCGCCCTGAAAATTATCAGCGGTTTAAATAATTTTGATGCCGCCAACGTTGCGGCTGTCGTCAAAGCAGCGGATCTCGGCGGTGCTTCCTTTGTCGATATTGCTGCCGATCGAGATTTGGTGTTGATGGCAAAACAATTGACAAAATTGCCAATTTGTGTATCGGCTGTGGAACCGGAAAAGTTTGTGCCTGCGGTAGAAGCTGGCGCTGATTTGATTGAAATTGGCAACTTTGATGCTTTCTACGCAGTAGGCCGCCGCTTTGAAGCTGAGGAAGTTTTGCAGTTGACTCGCGAAACTCGATCGCTATTTCCGAACATCACTCTTTCTGTGACAGTTCCCCACATTTTGGCACTCGACAAACAAGTGCAATTAGCAATTGAATTAGTCAAAGCTGGCGCTAACATCATCCAAACCGAAGGTGGTACTAGCGCTCAACCAATTCACGCAGGCACCTTGGGATTAATTGAAAAAGCAGCGCCTACTTTGGCCGCAGCCTTTGAAATTTCCCGCGCCGTATCGGTCCCCGTACTCTGCGCTTCCGGTATCTCCAGCGTCACTGCACCCCTCGCTATTGGAGCCGGCGCTGCTGGTGTTGGTGTCGGTTCTGCTGTTAGCCAACTTAATAGCGAAGTGGCGATGATTGCGGCTGTTCGCAGTTTGGTTGAAGCTTTGGCTTTGGTTTCGCGATCGCACTTGCCAGCTTCCATTTAATTAAGAAGGAAGTTCGGCAACGGATTATGTAACGGATGTAACGGATGTAACGGATGTAACGGATGTAACGGATGTCAGTCCGATGGAAGAAGGAAGAAGGAAGAAGGAATATTTTTCCCCTTCTTCTACTCTCCCCTTCTCCCACTCTTCCACTCTTCCCCTCTTCCTCTCCCCCACTTTTCCACTGTTCCACTCTTCCTTAATAATTGATACACCACACGGCATAATCATCTAATAACTGATTGTTTGGGGAACTTGCATCAACTGATTCTAACTCGAATAAAGGCAACATAAACTTTTGGCGATCGCTGACGCGCTGCACTTCCACAAATATGCCTTCTTCCTGAATCACAAAATCATCTAACCGATTAATTGTGAATCTATCAGTATAAGAAGCTTGAGTTTTTTTGAGTCTTGCATATTCTTTTTTGCTGCCATAACCCATTGTATATTCTTCCTCCCATTCAAACTCTTCTATGCCGGTAACGTGGCAGGGAAGTTGAATATTTTGCTTGATGTACTCTAGATATTTGACTGAATTTTTCAGAGTAGAATCAATATTTTTAGAAGCTAAAATTTTGCTGATTTTAGTTTCAAATTGCTTGGTATTAAAGGGGATATTTTTGTCTAGATGCGCTAACATTTCTGGATCGAACCCCGATCTCAATTCGGATAATTCCTCCAGGAGGTGCTGGAAGTCGTTTAGCGGTTTCGGTCTTCTGCCTGCTACAATGGTTTCATCAAGCTGAACTGGAGGAAGTTGGGATTGTGAAGGAAGGGATTGGCTTTGATCGGGGCGATCGTCCACTTTAGACTTGTTAACTTTAGACTTGTTAACTTTAGGCTGGTTAAGTTTAGGCTTGTTAAATTTAGGCATCGCTCGGTCTCGCTGGATCGGTTTATCAATAAAGTATATCTTGGCAGAAGTACATTGTGTCTGATAGGAGGAAGCTGTAATGCAACTACTGAAATCACCTGATGAATCGCCAGTCTATCAAGGACAATTCGGCGAATTTACGATTACTCAAAACGATCGCACGGGAGTGGTGATTTACCGCGCCGGATTGGGGGTGGCGGCGCTGTGTTTTGCGATCGGCACTACTCTGGTGTTGCAACAGGGCGACAACCCGATCGCAATCCAAGCTTTAACGCCTGTTTTTGCTTGTTTCTGGATAGCTTTAGGCGTCAGCTTGGCAACTATTCACATTTACATGATTGCGCTACACCGAACACTACAGGTGTTTTGGGCGATCGGTGGCGCGGCAGCACTGTTTGTCGCCCTACAAAGCAGCCAACCTCTAGCTTTAGCAGTGTACGAACATCCCGCCACGTTGTGGGGAATTGGTTTTACTTTTGCCGCCTTAAATGGTATTTATTTTAAAGAAGCTTTCTGCTTCAACCGCCTAGAAACCAAGTTTTTGACTCCGGGAGTTCCTCTCTTAATTTTAGGACATATTTTCGGATTTTTGTCAGCGGAAAATGAACAGTTTTTGCTGGCTATTTTGGCCGCTTTGTTTATCATCTTTGCTGTGCGTAAGTTTTTTCAACCGATGCCGCAGGATATCGGGGATAAAAGCGTTTTTGAGTATCTGAAACACCAATAATTTGGGAATGGGGCATGGGGCATAGGGAATTGGACACTTTTAGTGATCCCTTTCCCTTTCATCCGTTACATAATCCGTTGCCGAACTTCCTATTGCTCTAAAATGAGAATTCGTTTAATCCGTCGTCGAGAAATCTGGGCAATTACTAGGGAAGGTTGGGTAATTGCAAGCGCGGGGTTGATAATTTTAATGCTCTTAATTATTACAAATATCCATCCGTTTTTGGCGGTAAATGCGCCGATTAAAGCAGATATATTGGTTGTCGAAGGCTGGTTGCCCGATTATGCGATCGAAAGTGCGATCGCCGAATTCAAAAAAGGCGAATACCGCCAATTAATTACCACAGGAGTTCCTTTAAGTAAAGGCTTCTACCTCGCTGAATATAAAAATTATGCCGCACTAACTGCCGCGACTTGTATTGCGCTAGGATTTGATAAAAACAAAGTAGTAGCAGTACCAGCAGCGAGTGTTGTCAAACACCGCACTGCTGCTTCGGCGATCGCACTTCGGGATTGGTTTTCTACTTCAGGTTTAAAAGTTAACTCAATTAATCTTTATTCCTTTGGCCCTCACGCCCGCCGAAGTTGGATTGTTTTCAAAGAAGTGCTGAATCCTGACATTAAAGTCGGGATTATAGCGGCGGAACCGCAAGATTACAACTCACAAGAATGGTGGAAATCGAGCGAAGGTTTTCGGACTGTGATCGGAGAAATTATTGCTTATATTTACGCCCGTTTCGTAGATTGGAAAACCTAGCCAGTAATTGTCAACCTTTCTCTTAATTCCCTTCGCGGTTCGTAAAAAAATATTTATATAACAGTTTGAAATCCGTGTAAATACAGGACACGGCAGTGCCATTTCTGTACCAGGCTATCTGTGAAAATACAGTCCACGGCAGTGCCGTTTCCCTAACCAAGAAATAGAGGACACGGCAGTGCCGTTTCCCTACTATATTTAACCGAAGATGATAAAATTATTCTCAGATAAGTTGAGGGTAACTCGTTGCTAGAAGAACGCGCTTACTGGTTGGCATGGTCGCAAATTAACGGTATCGGGCCGATTTTGTTGCAAAGATTGCACCAAAATTTCAAGAGTTTGGCAGAAGCTTGGACGGCACAATCAGTAGATTTAATGCGAATCCAAGGGTTCAGCAAGCAGATAATTGAAACTATTTTGCAAGAACGAACTCAACTTAATCCTGAAGAATTTATCGAAAAACATCTTATAAAAAACCCCTGTTTTTGGACGCCCGCCGATCCAGATTATCCCCGCTTATTATTGGAAATTCCCAATCCGCCACCAGTGTTGTATTATCGCGGTTTAGTTGATGTAAAAGAGAATCAAGGAATTACGCCGACGGTGGCAATAGTTGGTACTCGCAGCCCTTCGGAATACGGCAGAAGGTGGACTCGCAAATTTAGTACGGCTTTGGCTAGAAGCGGTTTTACTGTGGTTTCGGGATTGGCTGCGGGCATTGATACAGAGGCTCATACAGGCTGTTTGGAGGCGGGAGGAAGGACTTTTGCAGTGGTGGGGACGGGAGTAGATATTGTATATCCTAAACAAAATGAGAGGTTGTGCGATCGCATTTTGCAGCATGGATTGGTAATTAGCGAATATCCGGTCGGAACTCAACCGAATAGAACTAATTTTCCCCGCCGAAATCGCATAATTGCTGGCTTAAGTCGCGCTACAATCGTGATAGAAGCTCCGCACAAATCGGGCGCTTTAATTACTGCTTATCAAGCAAATGATTTTTGCCGAGATGTGTATGTTTTGACGGCAAGATTGGATGATGAGCGTTCTTTTGGTTGTTTGGAGTTGCTGAGTAAAGGTGCTCATCCGATTCTGCCCAATAGCGATCGACTGTTAAGCGAAGACAGGTTATTGGAAATGCTCGGAGCTATGCCAAAATTGGATAGAGCCGAGCAGTTGTCGCTATTTCCCCCAAATCCGACGGTTGAGAAGCAAGGGCCGCCGTTGGAGCCGGAATTGGCTAAGGTGTTAAGTGCGATCGAATCTGGGCCGATTTCTTTTGATGTAATTGTGGAAGCAGCGGGATTAGAAGCGGGAACGGTTTCTAGTATACTTTTGCAGTTGGAATTGTTGGGATTAGTTTCGCAGTTACCGGGAATGCGATATCAGCGATGCTGATGTGTAAGTAATAGGGTTTAGGCTATTGGTGTCAACTTAAGTCTAAAACCCTCTTTATCTCTCGTTTACCGCCGAGGCCAGATCCCCCTAAATCCCCCTTAAGAAGGGGGACTTTGAGAAGATTCTTGTCCCACCCCCTACTCCCCTTTTTAAGGGGGGTTAGGGGGGATCTAGGCCTTGATAGTCAGCGGTTGAAACCGCATATATACAAACGAAGTCCGTCTCTAAGAGACTGAAGAATAATAAGGACTAAAGTCCTCATTACGAACCTTTAAAGCAACCCGAAATTAACGGCACTGATACTGCTAGCAGAAACACCACTGAGAGAAGCTAAAATCTCCCCTGTTTGTGCCAACCGGATTAAAGTCGAACCGCTATCTTGAGCAATTGCCAATTGCGAGAAACTCAACCCGTTACCCAATACTAACAAGTCTTTACCGACTTCAAAATCAGTAATCGTATCAGTACCGGAATTGGTAGAGAGTAGGAACTTATCTACTCCCATTCCTCCTACCAAAGTATCAAGTCCCAAACCGCCATTGAGTAAATCATCGCCCTTACCTCCGTAAAGAATATCATTACCATCATCGCCATTCAAAATGTCAGCACCACGGTTGCCAAATAAGACATCATCACCGCTACTTCCCAGGATTGTATCGCTACCTTTGCCACCGAAAACCGAGTCATTTCCAATGCCGCCATCGAGGGAATCATTGCCCCTCATCCCCATCAACACATTATTCCCGCTGTCGCCCGTCAGGATATCGTCGCCATTTGTACCGAGAATTGCATCCGGGGAATTGCTGCCCAAATCAGCATCGCCGCTGACAACAGGAGTGGCAATCCCAACAGGCAATACTACAGCTTCAATTCTGCTATCTAAAGCAGTACCAGTATTGTCAGCAACTAGCTGGGAAATAGGTTTATTTCCGGTACCAACTTCTTTGAAGTCTTGAGTGGTTGGGCCCAAGGCTACTTGTTGGAGGCGGGCAAGTGATTCAGGAATTGATGTTCCTGTTGGGTTGGAGACAGCCGCATCAATGCGTTGATTTGCTGTTGCCATTACTGTCGCGGATTGCGATGTAATTTGGCTGACTTGTTGAGAGTTGAAACTGGGGTCTATTTGCTGGATTTTAGTGGCTGCTTGCTGAATGATTGGTTCTAAGGCTGCGGCATTGCTGAGGTTTAAGACTGTACCGGATTGAATTTGATTGGTAATTGAACTGACAACAGCCTTGACAATATCGTGACTAGCTGCACTGGATGCACCGTCAATCAAAGCGGCAGTTTGAGTGATGAAGTTTTGGACTTTCACCATTTCTGCTAAGACTTGGACGCCGCCCGGTATGTTGTTGTTGGTAGCTGCTATTGGATCTAAGCTAGTTAGGTCAATGTCAGCGGGGAGAGAAAGGGCGGCTTTGACTAAAGATTGTGCTTCTTCTTGTGCAATTCCTTGGTCGGTTAAGTCGGCGACTAAGGTGGTTAGGAGGGTGACTACACTCGCATCTGGTGGTGCGGTGACTGGTGTTTCTAGGGGTAAGCCGGTGGCGGTGTCAATGCCTCCTATGGCTACTAGATTGCCTTCTGATGGGTCGATTTCTCCGTTGTTGTTGGTGTCGAAAATGTCGAAGGGGATGTTGAGATTAAACTCACCGCTGCTGTTAGTTGTGGTGGATGGTTCGTTGGCATCGAGGATGCCGTTTTTGTTGGCGTCTAGGAAGAGAGTAGCACCGGAGATATAACCGTCAATTACGAGACCACGAATGCTATCGCGGAACAGGTTGAAATTGTCGCTGGCAGTGGCACCGGCATTGTCCGTTGCTGTCACCGTAATTGGCAACGAGAATGATGGGGGGACATTGGGCGCATCGAAATCCACGCTAAAGGTCAGCGTATTCGGGTCGAACTTAAGCCAATCGGGTGGAATGATGGTGCCGGTATTGGGGTCGAGGGTCAGCCAGAGGGGGAGGAAGTTCGGATTTAGATTGATGGAGTAGGAGTAAGTGAGGCTGTCACCTGGATCGGGATCAATAAACGTATTTGGAGCAAGAGTCAAACTGAAACTGAAGTCGCTGCGGGGATTGGCATCACGTTGATTGCTGATGGGATTATTCAACTTCGGCGAATTGTTGTTGAGTATAGATTCAGCATCGATAATTTTCAGACTGGCAGTGTTTTGGGTGCCAATAATGGAATTATCCCGATTGGTGATCCGAAACGCAATTTCTTCTGTTCCCTCAAACTGACCATCGGGAAAAACGTCAATTGTGAAAGTTTTGGTATTTTCGCCTGGGTTAAATGTGAGTTCAGGAAAGAAATTGGGGGGAAAGTTCCAATCTGTTCTGAAAGTCGCTGAACCAGTAGGAGGTTCTAGGTACACCCTGGAAAAGTTGTTTAGATTCCCAGTGCGAGTGAGGGTAATTTGTTTCTGAACGATTCCTGTGCGACTTTCATTGACTTGGTAAGTAGCTTCGGAAAAATTAATTGTAGGAGGCCCCTCAGCATCGAAAATTTGCAAGGTAGCAGTGTTTTGGGTGCCAATAATGGAATTATCCCGATTGGTGATCCGAAACGCAATTTCTTCTGTTCCCTCAAATTGACCATCCGGAAAAATGTCAATTGTGAAAGTTTTGGTATTTTCGCCTGGGTTAAAGGTGAGTTCAGGAGAGAAATTGGGGGCAACGTTCCAATCTGTTCCGTAAGTCGCTGAACCAGTAGGAGGTTCTAGGTACACCCTGGAAAAGTTGTTTAGATTCCCAGTGCGAGTGAGGGTAATTTGTTTCTGAACGATTCCTGTGGGACTTTCATTGACTTGGTAAGTAGCTGGGGAGAAATTAATTGTAGGAGGCCCCTCAGCATCCAAAATTTGCAAAGTAGCAGTGTTTTGGGTGCCGATATTGACATTAACCCCCCCATTGGCGATCCGAAACGCAATTTCTTCTGTTCCCTCAAATTGACCATCCCGTAAGATGTCAATTGTGAAAGTTTTGCTATTTTCGCCTGGGTTAAATGTGAGTTCAGGAGAGAAATTGGGGGGAACGTTCCAATCTATTCCCAAAGTCGCTGAACCAGTAGGAGGTTCTAGCCACACCGTGGAAAAGTTGCTTAGATCCCCAGTGCGAGTGAGGGTAATTTGTTTCTGAACGGTTCCTGTGCGACTTTCATTGACTTGGTAAGTAGCTGGGGAAAAAATTACCGTGGGAATACCAAGAATCTGATCGTTGTTAGGACCACCAAGAGGCAGATCGTTAGATGGCGGTATGGTGTTACCCCTGTTAACAACAGTCGCATCCGGTGCATTGAGGCCGTTGTAGTTACTATCCGCACTCACAGCAGGGGCAGTGACAATCTGATAAGTCTTATCGAAGTCAAATACTCGATCGTCCACACCCGTTATCGTAATAGTCTGCCACTGATTCCAATTAGCAGAATTGAAGGTAATCGAGTCCGTTGAAATTACTCCCTCTGCCTCATTGCTGCTACGCAAATCAATTCTCACATCAGCATTAGGTTGGCTGTTGAGTCTGATGGTGAATTGGTCTGTGCCACCTGCTTCTGTAGTTACTAATCCCGATGCCGGACTAATAACAATGCCAGGACTTCCAACTATCGGCGTCGGCGTCGGCGGTGTCGGCGGTGTCGGCGTCGGCGGTGTCGGCGTCGGCGGTGTCGGCGGTGTCGGCGGTGTCGGTGTCGGCGGTGTCGGCGGTGTCGGCGGTGTCGGCGGTGTCGGCGGTGTCGGCGGTGTCGGCGGTGTCGGCGGTGTCGGCGGTG